>JBDTXY010000023.1:0-14568 GCA_040005945.1 Acidobacteriota bacterium | reverse complement strand
CGGGTCAGCCTCGCCGGCCAGACCCTGATCCTGGAGTGGGACCCGGCGCTTCGGGTGCCGCGCGCCTACGGCGGCGACGCCACGGCGGCGCGGGAAGAGCGGCCCCTCGTCGCCCTCTTCTGGTTCGCCGCCCTGCGTCACTTCCCGGGCGTCCGAACGCTGGCGCAGGTCAGTCCGAGCTCTTGATCTCTTCTTCCGTTCCGACCGAGAATTTCTTGTAGTCGCCGTACGTCGAATGGACGTCGACGCGCGCGCCGAAGAGAAAGAACGCCTTCGCCGTGCCGGTGAAGCGCGCCTCGATCGGCAGCCAGATCTCGCCGTTGATCTTCGTGCGCTGGAAGAACGCCGTGGCGCCCTTCTGGAGGCGCGCCAGCTTGGCGGGCCCGACCGCCATGCTGTCGACCAGCGTCGCCTCCAGCCGCGCGAGCTGCCGGTCGGCCTCGTCGATCCAGGCCCGGCCCGCCAGCTTCTGCACGACCTTCGCGCCCGCGGTGACGGGGCGGAACCCCGGGCGCGGCGAGAACGTCACGACGATCGTGGGCCGCCCGTTGACGAGCTCGCGGCCGGCGACGGCGATCTCATCCATGCGGAAGACTTCGTCGATGACCTCGCGTTCCTGCCGCTTCTCCTGCTCTTCGCGAACCCGGCGGGCCGCCGCGTCCTCCGCGGCCAGGCGGCGTTCCTTCTTGTCCGACTTTTCCTCCTGTTTGCGATCCTGCTCGGCCAGCTGCGCCTCGGAGAGCTTGGCCCCGTCGCGCACGACCAATCGTCGGTAGGTCTTTCCGGGCAGGTTGGACGGGTAGACCTCGTAGATTTCGACCTTGCTCTTCTTGACGCCGCCGTGCGAATCCAGCCGCGACTCCCGGAACACCTCGGTGAAGGTGTACTGGTCGAGCAGCAGCTCGTCGCTCTTCAGGTTCTGCCGCACCTCTTCCAGAAAGGGGCGCGCGTCGGGGAGAGATGCGCTCGATTGGTCTTCGGAGAGCCCGGCCGCGGCGCACACGGTGAACGCCAACACGGCGAGTCCCGTGGAAGCAAACCCAGGCATCCATTCCGTCAACGCCGCGCTCCCGCACGAGAATTCCCGCGGCGGCCACCCGATATAATCCGTTCGGGCGGCTTCCTCCGGAACGGGCCGCCGCGAGGAGATCTCGATGAGCCAGGCGTCCACATTTCTGGGTTCATCGATCGGCCGGAAAGTCGTCATGGCCGTCACCGGCCTCATCCTGTTCGGGTTCGTGCTGGGCCACATGGTCGGGAACCTGCAGGTCTACCTGGGGCCGGAGGCGATGAACGGCTACGCGGTGTTCCTGCGCCACATGTTGCACGGGGCCGGGCTCTGGATCGCCCGGGCGGTGCTCCTGATCGCCGTGATCCTGCACATCTGGGCCGCCACGTCCCTGACGCTCTCCAGCCGCGCCGCCCGCCCCGTGGGGTACCGGGAGCGGCAGTGGAAGGAATCCACGTACGCGTCCCGGACCATGCGCTGGAGCGGCGTGCTGATCTTTTTCTTCGTGATCTACCACCTGATGCACTTCACCTTCGGCAACGCGCACCCGAGCTTCATCGAGGGCGACGTCTACCACAACTTCGTCGAGGGCTTTCGCAGCGTCCCGGTGTCGATCGTCTACATCGCCGCCATGATCCTGCTGGGGCTGCACCTGCGCCACGGCGTCTGGAGCATGTTCCAGACGCTCGGCGTCTCCCACCCGCGCTACATCCGCATGGCTCACGCGGCGGCCTGGATCTTCGCCGCGATCGTGGTCCTCGGCAACATCTCCTTCCCGCTGGCCGTGCTGGCCGGGATCGTGAAATGACGGGGGGAGAATGAGGAAACCGTGGAGCTGAAGTCCAACGTCCCGTCGGGCCCTCTGGAGAAGAAGTGGGACCAGCACCGCTTCGAGATGAAGCTGGTCAACCCGGCCAACAAGCGCAAGTACACGGTCATCGTGGTGGGCTCGGGCTTGGCCGGCGCGGGGGCCGCGGCCTCGATGGCGGAGCTGGGCTACAAGGTCCAGTGCTTTTGCTACCAGGATTCGCCGCGGCGCGCCCACTCGATCGCCGCGCAGGGCGGAATCAACGCGGCCAAGAACTACCACAACGACGGCGACAGCGTGTATCGGCTCTTCTACGACACGATCAAGGGGGGAGACTTTCGCTCCCGCGAGGCCAACGTCTACCGCCTGGCCCAGGTCTCCGTGAACATCATCGATCAGTGCGTCGCCCAGGGAGTGCCGTTCGCGCGGGAGTATGGTGGCCTCCTGGACAACCGGTCCTTCGGCGGCGCGCAGGTTTCGCGCACGTTCTACGCCCGCGGCCAGACCGGGCAGCAGCTCCTGCTGGGCGCGTACCAGGCGCTGGAGCGGCAGATCGGCCTGGGACAGGTCGAGATGTTCGCCCGCCACGAGATGCAGGAGCTGATCATCGTGGACGGGCGCGCCCGCGGTGTGGTCGTGCGGGACATGGTGACGGGGCAGCTGCAGACGCACATCGGCGACGCCGTATGTCTGGCCACCGGCGGATACGGGAACGTCTTCTATCTGGCCACCTACGCCAAGGGCTGCAACACGACCGCGATCTGGCGCGCCTACAAGAAGGGCGCGGCCTTCGCCAACCCGTGCTTCACGCAGATCCATCCGACCTGCATCCCCGTCACGGGCGAGTACCAGTCCAAGCTGACCCTGATGAGCGAGTCCCTGCGCAACGACGGGCGGATCTGGGTCCCCATCAAGAACGGGGACAAGCGCCCGCCCGGCCAGATCCCGGAAGCGGAGCGGGACTACTACCTGGAGCGCATGTATCCGAGCTTCGGCAACCTCGCGCCGCGGGACATCGCCTCCCGGGCGGCCAAGCGGGTCTGTGACGAGGGGCGCGGGGTGGGCTCCACGGGCCTGGGCGTCTACCTGGATTTCCAGGACGCGATCGCGCGGCTGGGAAAACCCAAGATCGAGGAGAAGTACGGGAACCTCTTCGAGATGTACGAGCGCATCACCGACGAGAACCCCTACGCGGTCCCCATGCGGATCTACCCCGCCTCGCACTACACGATGGGCGGGCTGTGGGTGGACTACAACTTGATGAGCACGATCCCGGGGCTCTTCGTGCTGGGAGAAGCCAATTTCTCGGACCACGGCGCCAATCGCCTGGGGGCCTCGGCCCTGATGCAGGGCTTGGCGGACGGGTACTTCGTGATCCCCTACACGATCGGGAACTACCTGGCGCGCGAGAAGGCGGCACCCGTCCCGGCCGATCATCCCGAGGTCGCGGCCGCCCAGCGCGCGGTGGCCGCCCGCACGCAGCGCTTGCTCTCCATCGGCGGAACGCGCACCGTGACGTCGTTTTATCGCGAGCTCGGCAAGATCATGTGGGATCACTGCGGGATGGCCCGCGACCGGGAAGGATTGGAGAAGGGCCTGGCCCTGATCCCGGAGCTGCGCGGCGATTTCTGGAAGAATGTGAGGGTCCCCGGATCGGGACAAGAGCTCAACCAGTCCCTGGAGGTCGCCGGACGGGTGGCCGATTTCCTGGAGCTGGGCGAGCTGATGTGCCTGGACGCGCTGGAGCGGGACGAGTCGTGCGGCTCCCACTTCCGGACGGAGCACCAGATGGCCGATGGCGAGGCCAAGCGCAACGACGACAAGTTCTGCCACGTCGCGGCCTGGGAGTACACGGGCGAAGGCCGCCGGCCCAACCGGCACGTCGAGCCGCTGACGTACGAAAGCGTGGACCTCGCGGTCCGGAGCTACAAGTGATGCGAATCACCTTGAAAGTCTGGCGTCAGAAAGACGCGAAGTCGGCGGGGCGTTTCGTGACGTACGAGGCGGCGGACGTCAATCCGGAGATGTCCTTCTTCGAGATGCTGGACGTCGTCAACGAAGGCTTGACCCAACGCGGCGAGGAGCCGATCGCGTTCGATCACGACTGCCGCGAGGGGATCTGCGGCACCTGCGGCATGGTCATCAATGGACGCCCCCACGGACCCCGCGCCAAGACGACGGCCTGTCAGCTGCACATGCGCAGCTTCGCGGACGGCGACGTCCTGACGATCGAGCCCTGGCGCGCGGACGCGTTCCCGGTGGTTCGGGATCTGGTCGTCGACCGCAGCGCGTTCGACCGGATCGTCGCGGCGGGAGGCTTCATCTCCTCTCCGATCGGCGGCGCTCCGGACGGAAACGCGATCCCGGTCCCCAAGGGAGACTCGGACCTGGCCATGGATGCCGCGGCGTGCATCGGGTGCGGCGCGTGCGTGGCGGCCTGTCCCAACGCCGCCGCGATGCTGTTCGTGGCGGCCAAGGTCTCGCACCTCGCGCTGCTGCCCCAGGGACAGCCCGAGCGACTGGAGCGCGTGCGCAACATGGTGGCGCGGATGGACGCCGAGGACTTCGGCACCTGCTCGAACCACAACGAGTGCGAGGCCGCATGCCCCAAGGGCATTCGCGTCGAGTTCATCGCGCGGATGAACGCCGACTACGTCAAGGCCAGCGCCTCCGCGGGCCGGCGCGCCGGCGGCGCGTCGGAGGGTGGGACGTAGCGTGACCCCGACGGACGCGAAGACGCGCACCGAGTCCGACACCATGGGCATCGTCGAGGTGCCCGCCGACCGGTATTGGGGAGCGCAAACGCAGCGCTCCCTGCATCACTTCGCGATCGGCGGCGAGCGTTTCCCGCGCGAGCTCATCCGCGCCTTCGGAGTTCTCAAGAAGGCCTGCGCGATCGTCAACCGCGACCGGGGCAAGCTGCCGCCCGAAAAGGCGAAGGCGATCATCCAGGCCGCCGACGAGATCATCGAGGGCCAGCTCGACGATCACTTCCCCCTCTCGGTCTGGCAGACCGGGAGCGGCACCCAGACCAACATGAACGCCAACGAGGTCATCGCCAACCGCGCCATCGAGATCCTGGGCGGCCGGCTCGGCTCCAAGGCCCCGATCCATCCCAATGACGACGTCAACATGGCCCAGTCCTCCAACGACACGTTCCCTACCGCCATGCATGTCGCGACGGTCGAGCAGATCCGGCATCGCCTGATCCCCGCCGTCCAGGCGCTTCGTGCCACGCTGGACCGCAAGGCGCAGGAGTTCTCGGCCGTCGTCAAGATCGGCCGAACGCATCTGCAAGACGCCGTCCCCATGACCCTGGGCCAGGAGATCTCGGGCTGGGTCTCGCAGCTGGACCACTGCCTCGCCCACGTCGAGGGGGCGATCCCGCACGTGCTGGAGCTCGCGCTGGGGGGCACGGCGGTGGGCACGGGCTTGAACGCGCCGGCCGACTTCGGCCGGAAGGTCGCGGCCGAGATCGCGCGCCTCACGGGACTGCCCTTCGTCACCGCGCCCAACAAGTTCGAGGCGCTGGCCGCGCACGACGCGCTGGTCCATGCGCACGGCGCCATCCGCACGCTCGCGGTCGCGTTGACGAAGATCGCCAACGACGTCCGTTGGCTGGCCTCGGGTCCGCGATCGGGACTGGGCGAGCTGCGCATCCCGGAGAACGAGCCGGGATCGTCGATCATGCCGGGCAAGGTCAACCCGACGCAGTCGGAGGCGCTGACCATGGTGTGCGCCCAGGTCTTCGGCAACGACGTCGCCGTCACGTTCGGCGGCGCCTCCGGAAACTTCGAGTTGAACGTCTACAAGCCGCTGATCATCTCCAACGTCCTCCGCTCGATTCGCCTGCTCTCGGACGCGACGGCCTCCTTCGAGGAGCACTGCGCGCGGGGAATCGAACCGGATCACGAAAACATCCGCGAGCACGTCGCGCAGTCGTTGATGCTGGTCACCGCGCTGGCGCCGCGGCTGGGCTACGACAAGGCCGCGCAAATCGCCAAAAAGGCGCACGCGGACGGCTCGACCCTCAAGGAGGCGGCCCTGGCGCTTGAATATTTGACCGCCGATGAGTTCGACCGCGACGTCCGGCCCGAAAAGATGGTCGGGCCGGAAGACTGAGAAGACGCCGATGCCCGGACCCGAGCCCCTCTTCCACTGGCCCGCCCCCGATCTGATCCTGCTCTCGGTCGCGCGCCTCGGGCTCGCGGCGCTGCTGGGCGCGCTGCTGGGCATCCAGCGCGAACGGGTCCACAGCGCCGCGGGGCTGCGAACGCACGTTCTGGTCGGCCTCGGTGCGGCCCTGTTCGTGCTGGCGGACATCGCGTCCGGCGGCGACCACTCCACGGTCAGCCGGGTAATCCAGGGAGTGATCGCGGGCATCGGGTTCCTGGGGGCCGGGACGATCCTCAAGGTCGGGGACAAGGCCCAGGTCCTCGGCCTGACGACGGCCGCCAGCATCTGGGTGACGGCGGCGGTCGGAGTCGCCGCGGGACTCGGCCAGATCTGGCTCGCGGGGCTGGCGTCCGTCCTGGGATGGTTCGTCCTGGGCCCGCTCGCCCGCTACGAGAAGAAGTCGGGGCCTCCGCCCACCCCCGTCAGCTAGGGGAGGACGGGCGGAAGGGCCTCGCTCGCAACGCGCACCAGAAGCAGCCCAGCGCGAGCAGCACGAAATAGCCCGCGGTCCAGGATTGCCGCAGCGCCAGGACGACCGCCACCGCGACGTTGACGATCCCCAGGATCGCGTACTCGCGGGCGGTGGGCTGTTTGAGGCTCATGGCCCCGACGATCCCAGCGTCGCGACCAGAATCGCCTTGATCGTGTGCATCCGATTCTCCGCCTGATCGAAGACGACCGACGCCTCCGACTCGAAAACCTCGTCGGCGACTTCCAGCCCCTCCATCCCGAACTTCTCGTAGAGCTCCTCGCCCTTGGTCGTCCGGCGGTCGTGGAACGCGGGCAGGCAGTGCATGAACTTCGCGCGCGGGTTGCCCGTGGCCCGCATCAGGGCCGGGGTCACGCGGTACCGCTTCAGGAGACGGATGCGCTCTCCCCACTTTTCCGCCGGCTCGCCCATGGAGACCCAGACGTCGGTGTGGACGAAGTCGCAGCCCGCGACGCCCTTCTCCGGCTCCTCGGTCAGCGCGATCCGGGCGCCGGATTCCGCCGCCAGCGCGTGGGCCCGCGCCACGACGTCGTCGGCCGGCCAGAGCTCGCGGGGCGCCGCCAGGCGCACGTCCATCCCCATCCGCGCGCCCACCAGCAGCAGCGAGTTGCCCATGTTGTTGCGCGCGTCGCCCAGATAACAGTAGGCGATCTTCTCCAGCGGCTTGTCCGAGTGCTCCTCCATCGTCAGCACGTCCGCCAGCATCTGCGTGGGGTGCGACTCGTCGGTCAAGCCGTTGTACACCGGGACTCCGGCGTACTTCGCCAGCTCTTCGACCACGGTTTGCTTGAAGCCGCGGTACTGGATCGCGTCGTACATCCGGCCCAGCACGCGCGCGGTGTCGCGGATCGACTCCTTGTGGCCGATCTGCGAGCCCGAGGGGTCCAGGTAGGTCACGCCCATGCCCTGGTCGTACGCCGCCACCTCGAAGGCGCAGCGCGTGCGCGTCGACGTCTTCTCGAAGATCAAGCAGAGGTTCTTGCCCGCGAGCCTCCGCTCTTCGCCGCCGGCGGCTTTGGCGCGCTTGAGATCCGCGGAGAGATCCAGCAGGAACCGGATCTCGGGCCGCGAGAAATCGGACATCTCCAAGACGCTCCGGTTGCGGAGGTTGACCGCCTCCTGGATCGTGCTCATCCTCGCCTCCTCAGGCCTCCATTATTCACGACCGCCACGGCTCCGGCGGCACCACGCCCACCGCCGCGTCCGCCTCCAGGGTGGCCGCGTCGAGGGCCTCGCCGATGCGCCGGCAGGCCTCCTCGTCGGGCATCGTCTCGGGCACCGGAAACGGCTCGCCGTAGCTCACGACATTGCGCGAGAAGGGGCGGGGCACCAGGTAGCGATCCCACGAGCGCAGGAACCGCGGGCGCTCGCTGGCCCCGCTGATGGGAAGGATCCAGGCTCCGGTCTCGCGGGTCAGGCGCAGGATGCCGGGCTGGACCACGCGGGGCGGCCCCTTGGGGCCGTCCACGGTCAGCGCGGCCGGATGCCCGGCGCCCACCTGCCGGATCATCTCCATCAGGGCGGCGCCCCCGCCGCGGGTCGTGGAGCCCCGCGCCGCCAGGAAGCCGTTCTTGACCAGCCATCGGGCGATGATCTCGCCGTCCTTGGACTGAGAGGCCATCGTGACGACGCCTTGGTGCCGATGGAGCAGGATCGGCAGCACCATGCGACCATGCCAAAGGGCGAAGACGAACGGAACCCGGCGCGACTTCAAGTCGCGGTATCGCTCAGCGTGCAGCGGCGCAATCGAGATCGTGGCGCGCAGGCCCAGGATGGCCCCCCCGACGACGCCGGCCGCCAAACGCGAGGCGATCAACAACGTCCCCTACGGGCGGCGGCCGGCGAAGCGCTCCGCCACTTTCTCGTAGATGCGCGGGATGATGTCCGGCACCGTCTTCACGCCTTTCGTGAACACGGCGATCACGAAATCGGCGCCGTTGGGAAGCACGACCCGGCCCACGAGGTGATGAAAGTCGTAGGCGTCGCCGGACTTCGCCCAGAGCCGGCTGCCCTTGGGCAGCCCCTGGCCGGCCAGCCGCGCGTCCTCGAGCTCCATGTCCTCGAGCGGCTTCTCCCCGGTGATGTCGCGGGAGAGCCACTGCAACATCTCGTCGCTCGGCAGCGATCCGGCGATCTCGCCCCGCGCGATCTCCTTGAAGAGGCGCGCGGTCTCGGCGGCGGTCATGCGATTGCGGTTGCGGCCGTCATCCCGAAACGCCTGCTCGCGCCCGTAGGCGTCCTCGCAGAAGGTCTTCTGGTTCGCGTTCAAGCTCACATACCCCCGAGGCCGGAAGTAGTCGTTGACCGCGTTTCGCCGAATCTTCCACTTCTCCCATTCCCGCGCGTCGGCGATCTCGGGCCCGGAGGTCGTGCCGGTGATCGAGTCGACCACGAAACCGGTGGCGTCGTTGGAAGAGACCGTAATCATGTCCTTGACCGCGCGGATTAACTCCGGCGTGTCGGTGAGCTTGTGGGCGGCCTTCTGGGCTTCGTAGTAGGACAGGAAGCACAGCTTGACGACCGAGCAAGGGTAGTAGGGCACGTCGCCGCGGAAGGCCGCGGCCGGGAACGTGGAGACCGCGTTGGGAGCCGTCAGGTCGATGACCGCGATCGACAGGCCCTCCTCGGTCAAACCGGCCTTGCCGAACTCGGCAACCGCGCCGCGGGCCACGGACGCCAGGAACGCCTCGAGCTCGGGCGCGGGGTCCAAGGCGGAGATCGGCGGGGGTTTTTCCGCCGACAGCGAGACCGTCCAGAGGCCCGAGAGGATGAGGACGGCGGCCGTCTTCCGCTTCAGGGGCGCCCCCCGTGCGCGCCGGGGAATGCGGAGGCCTGGGCCAGGCGGGAAGGCTGACGCCGGCGCGTCCGGCGGATCAGCACGATCATCGTTCCGACCATCGCAAACGGCGCCGCGACCATGAAGAGGATCGACCAATACATTCCCCGCCACACCGACGTCGCGCCCGGTTTGTCCGCGTCCGACGCGGCTTCCTTGCACAGGGGGCAAGCGGCGGCCAGCGCCGGCGCGAGGACGGCCACCAGCAGGACCACCGCGACCACGGGAAGGATTCGTCTCACGTTCGCAATCTATCGAATCCGGCCGGGGGCGTAAAGCCGGTAGAGCATCGCGTAGATCACCACCCCGGTCACGCAAACATAGAGCCAGAGGGGGAAGGTCCAGCGCGCGAGCCGCCGGTGCCGGTCGTCCTGCCGCCGCAGACCCAGATAGAGCGTCCGGAGCACCATCGGGACGATCGCGGCCGCCAGAATCGTGTGGGAGATCAGGATCGCGAAGTACAGCGCGCGAACCGGGCCCTGGCCGGTGAACCGGACGGAACCCACGTGCGCGTGGTAGATGAGATAGCAGGCCAGGAAGACCGTCGAGGTCGCGGCCGCCGCCAGCATGAGCTTCCGGTGCCGCTCGACCTCGACCCGGCGGATCGCGCGATAGGCCAGCAGGAGCAGGATCGCGCTGGTCGCGTTGAGCGTCGCGTTGATCGCGGGAAGGTCGGTGATGCTCAGCTGAAACGGTCCGCCTACCGTCCTACCGTCAGAACAGATACACGATCGCAAACAGGATGATCCACACCAGGTCCACGAAGTGCCAGTACAAGCCCAGGGTCTCGATGCCCTGGTGGTGGGCCTGCGTGTACTTGCCCAGGAACGCCTTGCCCGTGCACCACGCGATGCAGACCACGCCGCAGAACACGTGGAATCCGTGAAAGCCGGTCATCGTGAAGAACGTCGAGCCGAAGAGCGAGACGTGCGGGTTGAACCCCTCGCCCAGCAAGTGGTGATACTCGAAGACCTGCACTCCCAAAAACGTCGAGCCCCCGAGCAGCGTGAGGACCATGAAGAGCTTCATCTTTCGCGCGTCGCCGCGCTGGATCCATTCGAGGGCCTTGACCATCGTCACCGACGAGCAGATGAGGATGAACGTGTTGGCCGCGGTCAGCCAGATGTTCAGGGTGTGCCGGGGCTCCGGCCAGACCGAGCCGTAACGCAGGACGATGTACGAGCCGATCAGGCCCGTGAAGAACATCACCTCGGAGCATAGGAACACCCACATCCCCATCTTGTCGTGGGGAATTCCGGTGGTCGTGTACTCCTCTTCGGCGTGCGGATCGAGCGCAATCGCGGCGTCCGTCATGCCCGGTCACCTCTCATCATCGTCACGGCCTCGGCAGGACCAGTTCGCCGATGCCCGCCGAAACCAGGATCGCTCCCAGGATCAGCGTCGAGGCGAACAGGATGCCCAGCATCTTGCGCTCGAACTTGAGATGCATGAAGTAGAGGGCCACCAGGACGGCCTTGATGACCGCGGCGACGACGAGGCCGCTCGCCAGCGCGAACTTGGAATGGTGCGGCAGCAGCGCCCAGCCGATCTCGATGATCGTGAGCGCCAGCAGCCACCAGAAGATCGCCATGTAGTTGGGAACGGAATGCTCTTGCGTCGACATCTAATGCGCCCTCGAGATGATGAAGAGGATCGATCCGAAGAACAGGCTCGCGCCCAGCAGCAGGAGCAGCCCCAGCAGACGGCGGTTCGCGGACGCCGCGGCTCTCATCGGTTGAACACCATCAGGCCCAGAAGGACCGGCAGATACAGGACGGAGGCCAGGAAGACCCTTCGGGCCGCACCCGGGTTCGGGCGGGCGGCGAAGAGCACCGCGCAGGCCAGGAACGCGAGCCCCAGTACCACCGCTCCCCAGAGGTACCCCCGGCCGGCCGAGGCCAGGACCCCCGCGGCCAGCGTCACCGGAAGCAGCGCCGTCGTGTACAGCACCATCTGCCGGCCGCTCGCGCTCCCATCGGGGTCGGTGACCGCGAGCATCGGGAATCCGCCGCGCGCGTAATCCTCCCGGTACAACCAGCCGATCGCCAGGAAGTGCGGCAGCTGCCAGAGAAACAGGATCGCAAAGAGGGCCCACCCGGCGGGTCCCAGATCCCCGCGCGCGGCCGTCCAACCCATCAGGGGCGGCAACGCGCCGGGCACCGCGCCCACGACCGTGCAGAGCGAGGTCACGCGCTTCAACGGCGTGTACGCCAGCACGTACGAGAGCACCGAGGCGGCGCCGAGAACGAAAGTCGGCACGTTGACGCCCGAGAGCGCCAGCAGGCCGGCCGCGCAGAGGGCCAGGCCGAACCGCAGCGCCTCTTCGGGACGCACCCGTCCCGCCGGAATCGGCCGGCGGTTCGTTCGGAGCATCTTCCCGTCGGCCTCGCGCTCGACGTATTGGTTCAGAGCCGACGCGCCGCCGCACAGGAGAGCCGTGCCGGCGAGGAAGAGCAGGAATCGCGGAGCCTGGAACGCGCCCTGTCCAGCCACGGCGTATCCGACGGCCGCCGTCAACAGGACCAGCGCCGTGATCCGCGGCTTGGTCAGCTCGAGGAAGTCGGCCAGGCGCGACGGCGCGACCGCGATCGAGGCGGCCGGGGCTACTTCCATCCCGACACCCTTCGCGCGACGGCCGCGCGCCGGATCGGCACCACGTTGCTCTGGAGCCGTTCCGATGCGAGCGAGGAGAGACACAGGATGAGCGTCCCGGCCAGAAGCAGGGCTCCCCCGGCCACGTGCGCGGTCGTGACGGCCACGGCCTTGCGCGTTAAGACCGTCGACGCGCCCAGGGCGATCTGCGCCGCGACCAGCAGGGCCAGGAGCACCGCCGCTCTCCCGAGACCGGGACGGCGCGAACGGAACGCGCGGACCAGGCATACAGCCACGAGCGCGGCGACGGCGAGCGCGCCAATCCGATGCGCGAAGGCTATGCCCACCGCGGACGAGGAAAGCGGCGGCACCAGCCGGCCCATCGCGAGCGGAAAATCGGGAATCGCCAGGCCCGCCTGGGTGTGGCGCATGATCGCTCCCAGGAGCAGCTGGAGGAAGACCGCGCCGGCGGTCGCGGCCGTGATCCGCGCCAGCGGGTCCTGTGAGAAGCGCGCGCGCAGGTTCAAGTCGCGGATCTGTTCCCAACGCGGCGACGTCACGACGGCGATCGCGACGGTCAGGCCGAAAAACGTCTGAGCCAGACAGGCGTGCGCCACCGAAACCGCGGTGGGCAACAGCAGGAGCACGGTCAATCCGCCCAGCACCCCCTGCGCCACGACCGCGCCGAGCGCGAGGTAGCCCAGCCTGCGCACCCACCGCCGGGGCTCGCGGCGCGCGAGCCAGAGCGCCAGCACGACCGTCAGGAACCCGACGGTCGACGCGATCAAGCGGTGCGCGTGCTCGAACCGGATCCCTCCCACCCACTTGGACAACGGGAACGTGAACGGGTTCTGCCCGTAAGTCGTCGGCCAGTCCGGCACCGACAGCCCCGACTCGGTCGACGTCACCAGGGCTCCGGCCACGATCAGCAGCCACGCCGCCGCGGCCGTGGCCACGGCGAAGCGGTGGAGGCCGGAACGCCGGCGCTGGCCCGCCGCGCGCGGCCGCATCGCCGAGAGATCAGACATGCCCGTGCGTGGACTGGGCCCCGCCGGCGTCGCTCTGCGGCCAGTAGTCGGAGCCATGGCCCGGAACGCTGTACTCGTAGGGGCCGCGATAGACCGTCGGGATCCGATCGAAGTTTTCGTGCGGCGGAGGCGACGCGGTCTGCCACTCCAGCGTGTTGGCGTGCCACGGGTTGGGCCCCGCGACCTTTCCGCGCCGCATCGAGAGGACGAAGTTCAGGACGAGGATCACCTGCGCCGCGCCCAGGACGAAGAGCGAGATCGTCATCATCTGGTTCATCGGCTGCAGGCCCTTCAGATGCGTGTACTGCGTGTAGTCGTAGATTCTCCGCGGCATGCCGCGCATCCCCAGGAAGTGCATCGGGAAGAAGATCAGGTTGAAGGTGATGAACGTGATCGCCCAGTGAATCTTGCCCCACGTGTCGTTCATCATCCGGCCGAACATCTTGGGGTACCAGTAGTACAGGCCCGCGAAGGCGCCGAACAGCGAGCCGCCGAAGAGCACGTAATGGATGTGCCCGACGATGAAGTAGGTGTCGTGGATGAAGATGTCCACCGGCGTCGAGGCCATGAAGATGCCGGAGAGCCCGCCGATGATGAACATCGAGACGAACGAGAGCGCGTTCAGCATCGGCGGGGCGAAATGGATGTCGCCTCCCCAGAGCGTCCCCAGCCAGTTGAAGGTCTTGATCGCGGACGGCACCGCGATGACCATCGTCGAGATCATGAAGGTCGTGCCCATGATCGGGTTCATGCCGCTCTGGAACATGTGGTGGCCCCAGACGATGAAGCCCAGGCCCGCGATCCCCATGATCGAGTACGCCATCGCCCGGTAGCCGAAAATCGGCTTGCGCGAGAAGACCGGCAGGATCTCCGAGGTGATGCCCATCGCCGGCAGGATCATGATGTAGACCTCGGGGTGGCCGAAGAACCAGAACAGGTGCTGCCAGAGGAGCACCTGCCCGCCGCCCGCGTTGGTCCACGGCTGGCCGCTGACGATCAGGCCCGCCGGAAGGAAGAACGTGGTGCCCAGGATGCGGTCGAACAGCAGCATGATCAGCGCCGCCGAGAGCACCGGGAGCGCCAGCAGCAGCAGGATCGCCGTGATGAAGAGCGCCCAGGTCGTCAGCGGCATGCGGAAGAACGTCATGCCGGGCGCGCGCATGTTGATGATCGTGGTGATGAAGTTGACCGCCGTCAGTAGCGACGAGAGGCCCAGGATCAGCAGCGAGATCAACCAGAGCGTCTGCCCGCGCGGCTGGATCGCCGACAGCGGGGCGTACGAGGTCCAGCCGCCCGCCGCGGCGCCGCCAGTCACGAAGAAGGACCAGATGATGATCACGGCCGCGGGCACCGCCACCCAGAAGGACATCATGTTGAGCTTGGGGAACGCCATGTCCCGCGCGCCGATCTGGATCGGCACCACGAAGTTGCCGAACGCGCCGATCAGGATCGGCATGATCGCGAAGAAGATCATGATCGTCGCGTGCATCGTGAAGAGCGAGTTGTAGAACTCGGGCAGCATCACGCCGCCGGGCATTCCCTCGGGCGCGAGCTTGCCCATGAACGTCAGCGGCCGCCCCGGCCAGGCCAACTGCCACCGCACCAGGGTCGCGAGCAGTCCGCCGACGA
>JBDTXY010000022.1:0-15074 GCA_040005945.1 Acidobacteriota bacterium | reverse complement strand
GCTGCCCCACGTTCTGAGAATTCTTCGGACCCGACTCTGAGGACGGGGCGGGCGCGATGCCCGCCCGCAGCCCTCAGATGCGGCTGGGACGGATGCCGCCGGCGGCGATGTCTCTCCGGATGTGCTTGCCCTCGAACTGGATTCGATCGGCCGCTTCATAGGCCCGCAGGGCGGCTTCCGTCATGGAGGAGGCCGTCGCGGTGACGACCAAGACGCGGCCGCCCGCGGTCACCAAACGCTCGCCGTCGCGGGCGGTTCCGGCGTGGAAGAGCTCGACCCCCGGCATTCGCGCCGCTTCGGGCAGCCCAGTGATGGGTCGCCCGCGCTCGTGGTTGCCGGGATAGCCCGCCGCGCACAGAACGATCCCGACACAGGCCTCGTTCTTGACCTCCAGGGGCAGAAAGCGTTCGAGCCCGCCCTTGGCGCCCGCCAAGAGCACGTCCGCCATGTCGGAGGTGACCCGAGGCAGGATCACTTCGGTCTCGGGATCTCCGAAACGCGCGTTGTACTCCAGCACCTTGGGGCCCGAATCGGTGACCATGAGCCCGGCGAAGAGCACGCCGCGAAAGCCCCGGCCCTCCGCCTGCAGCCCGCGGAAAGTCGGCCAGAGAATCTCCTTCAAGACCTGAGAGGCGCTCTCCGCGTTCAGGACGCCGGCGGGCGAATGCGCTCCCATGCCTCCGGTGTTGGGCCCGCGATCTCCGTCGTACACCTTCTTGTAGTCGCGGGCCGTCGGGAGCGGTACGGCGACTTCGCCGTCGAACAGCGCGAGGAAGGAGGCCTCCTGCCCGCGCAGGAACTCCTCGACGATGACGCGATCCCCCGCCGCCCCGAAGACGCGCTCCTGGAAAAACAGGCGCAGCGCCCGCTCGGCCTCCTCGAGCGCCTCGACGATGAGCACGCCCTTGCCGCCCGCCAGCCCGTCGGCCTTCAGGACGGCCGGAAAGCCGTATCGTTTGATCGACTTGCGCGCCTCGTCGGCTGAGGAGCAGATCGTGGCTTCGGCCGTCGGGATGTTGTGCCGCCGAAAGAATTCCTTGGAGAAGACCTTCGAGGACTCGATCTGGGCGGCCAAACGGGAGGGTCCGAAGATCGGCATCTCGCGCTTGGCGAACTCGTCGGCGATCCCGAGCGAGAGCGGCAGCTCGGGACCGACCACCGTCAGATCGACGTGGAGCTTCTCGGCCAGATCGGCGATCTCGACGATGTCCCCGGGGGAGACCGGCAGGCAGTCGGCGACCTCGGCGATCCCGGGGTTGCCCGGGGCGCAGAAGATCTCCTCGACCATCGGACTTCGGTGGAGTGACCAGCACAGCGCGTGCTCACGCCCCCCTCCTCCGATGACGAGGAACTTCATGCGGCGGCATTGTATAGCCGCCGACCGCCTCGGTCAGCCGTCAGCCGGACCGCTTGGGGCTCCTGGGACGGGAGGCCCGCTTGCGCGGCTTGTGCTCCGCGTCGGCGCCGGACTTGCCCGTGGACAGCAGCTCCACTTCGAAGCGATCGTGCCGCCCGGGCAGCGCGATGAGCGTCTCGAGCGAGCCGTGGGGCGTCAGCTCCAGGCCGAAGCGGCCGCGCTCCCGGACCACGGGCAGGGCGTCGGTGGCCCGGGCTTCGAAGCGCAGCATCTTTCCGGGCCAGCTCCGGCCGCCGTCGTTGGTCGCACGCACGCGGCACATGGTGACCTGGTCGCTGGAGAAGTAGGGATCGCGCGCGATGGTGAGGCGGATTTCGCCGGGGGATGGCGCGGCCGGAGGACCGGACAGCATCAGGAACGAGAGCAGGAGGATCGGGTGCATTTCGGCTCCTTTCGAGGAGCCGATGGGAACGCCCGACTCGGCGAGGACGCGCCATTGTAGCAGCCCGAGAGCGCCGCCATTGACACCCGCCGCCTCGGGGTTTAACGTACTTTCGCGTTCTTTGAGACCGTCCGGAACGTTTGCGTTCCGGCCGCATCCAGAGTGGGCGAGGGACCGGCCCGAAGACCCCACGGCAACCGGAGCGCGCGTCGCGGCGCGCACCAGGTGCCAATTCCGGAATTCTCCAGGCGGAGAAGCAGATGAGGGGCGCCGCGACTCGAGGTCCTCGCGGACCGGCGCCTCTCGCATCGAGAGGCTTTTTTGTTGCGCTGGGGTTGCATGCCGAGATGAAACGAGACTTTCGAAAGACCATCGCCGAGGAAGTCCTGTTGGCCGACGGGGCGATCGGGACGCTGCTGACCTCGCGCGGCGCGCTGCCCGGACAGGCCCGTTCGCCGCTGAATCTTTCGGACCCGGAGTCCGTCCGGGAGGTCCACGACGACTACCTGGGAGCGGGCGCCCGCATCCTCACGACGAACACGTGGGACGCCAACCGGGTCAAGCTGACGGCGCACGAGTGGGGCGACTCGCTGGACCGGATCAACCGCGAAGGCGTGCGTCTGGCGCGCGAGGCCTCCTCGGGCGAGCTGGTCTTCGTCGCCGGCTCGATGGGGCCCCTGGGCGCGCTGGTCAAGCCGTACGGCTCGCTGCATCTGTCCCAGGTGCGGGAAATCTTCGAGGAGCAGGCGCGCCTGCTGCTGGAGTCGGGAGTCGACCTCATCCTGCTCGAGACCTTCGGAAGCCTGCTCGAAGCGGCCGAGGCGGTCCGGGCCGTGCGGGGCCTTTCCGCGGAGATTCCGATCGTGGCCGAGATGACGTTTCTGGCCGACGGGCGCACGGCCTTCGGCGAAGACGCGGCCCACGCGCTCTCGACCCTGGTGATCGCGGGCGCCGATGCCGTGGGAATGAACTGCACACTCGGGCCTCAGGAGACCCACGACGTCTTCGCGAAGCTTCCGGATTCCCTGCAGACGCCGCTGTGCGTCATGCCCAACGCCGGCTATCCCAGCGTGGTCCACGGACGCAACGTCTACCTGTCCTCGCCCGACTACCTGCGCGAGTACGCCGCCGCCTTGGTGGAGGCCGGCGCGGCCATCGTCGGAGGCTGCTGCGGAACCACTCCCGAGCACATTCGCGCGATGGCGCGGGAAGTCACCGGACGCAAACGTGCCCGGGCCTCCCGTCCGGTCTCGATCGTCCTCGAAGCGCAAGTCGAGCACTTGGCCAAGCCGCCGATCGAGACCTCTCGTCTCAAACGGAAGCTCGCGAGCGCCGACGAATTCGTCGTCACCGCCGAGGTCGAGCCGCCGCGCGGCGCCGACTGCACGTCCGCGATCGAAGGCGCGCGGCTGTACAAGGGCTGCGGCGTGGACGGCGTCAACGTCACGGACAATCCGATGGCGCGCCTGCGGATGTCCTCGATCGCGGTCGCGGCGCTGATCCAGCGCGAAGTCGGATTGGACGCCGTGGTGCAGATCACGACGCGCGATCGCAATGTCCTGGGCCTTCAGTCCGATCTCCTCGGCGCGTCGGGGCTGGGGGTCAAGGCGATCCTGTGCCTGGGAGGCGACCCGCTCAAGATCGGCGACTACCCTCAGGCCAAGCAGGTCTCCGAAGTCGACGTCCTGGGATTGCTCCGCATCGCCAAGGGCCTGAACGCGGGCGCCGATCTGGCGGGCAACGCCATCGGCGCCGCCACGCGATTCGCCATCGCCTGCGCGGCCAATCCCGCGGCCGCGGACCAGGAAGTCGAGATGTCGAAGCTGCGGGCCAAGATCGAGGCGGGCGCCAGCTTCGCGCAGACGCAGCCGGTTTACGACCTGGACGCGCTCGCGCGGTTCCTCGCGCGGCCGGAGGCCCGGGCGATTCCGGTCCTGGTGGGTCTGATCCCGCTGCTGTCGCTCAAGCAAACGCTCTTCTTCGCCAACGAGGTTCCGGGAGTCGTGGTGCCCGCGGCCATCCAGGATCGGATGCGCAAGGCCGCCGAGCGAGGCGCCGAGCACGAGCGGGCCGAAGGGCTCGCGATCGCCCGGGAGCTCGTGGTCGGGATCGCGGGAATGGCGCGCGGGCTGCACATCATGCCGATGGGCAAGTACCAGATGGCCGGAGAGATCCTGCAGGCGATTCCCGCCAAGGCGCGCGATGCGCAGCGCACGCCGGCGTAAGCGGCGCGGCCTGGAATCCGGCGGTCCGGGGGGTGGTTCTCCCATCCGGGGCCGGAGTCCCATAGAATGCGCAGCCACGGGCGCGGGCGACGCGACGTTGGCCGGCCCACGGAGGAGATCATGAAGCGAACGATCCGCGTGGCCGCGATTCTGATGGGGATTTCCCTGGCGGCTCTGCTCCAAGCGGCGTCCTCGGCGCGTCTGATGGGCACGATCACCGATGCGGAGGGCCACCCCATGGAGGGCGTCACGATCCTCGTGACGACGCCCAGCCTGACCAACTTCAAGCTCACTCTCAAGTCGGACAAGAACGGCAAGTACTCCACCATCATCAACGACGCCACACTGCCGTACCACGTCCACATCGAGAAGGAGGGCTTCGCGCCCTTCGATGTGGACAAGAAGATCCCGATCGGGGACTCCTTCATCCTGGACACGAAGCTGCTGTCGGGCTCTGCGCCCGCACCCAAGGCCGGATCCGCCGCCGCGCCCGCCGCGGCGCCGTCGGATTCCAACCAGGCGATCGTGGCCTTCAACAGCGGAGTGGATGCGATCAACGCGGGAGACAAGGCCGGCGCCGAGACGCAATTCCTGGACGCGGTCAAGAAGAACCCGGATCTCTCGGCCGGCTGGCAGGCCCTGACGCAGCTGGCGTACGAGAAGAAGGATTGGGCCAAGACGCTGGAGTACGGGAAGAAGGCCACCGACCTGGATCCCTCGCAGTCGGGTCTCTATCCCATGCTCGCCGAGGCGGCCAAGCAGACCGGCAACACGCAGGCGCAGTCGGACTGGAACGCCAAGAACGCCGAGGCAAACCCCGAGGCCTCCGCCAATGCGCTCTACAACTCGGGAGTCGCGGCCTACAACAAAGGGAAGATGAAGGAGGCCGAAGCCTCTCTATCCAAGGCCGTCGAGGCCAGGCCCGACTTCGCCAACGCCCACTTCTGGCTGGGCATGGCCGCGTTCAATCAGAACAAGAAGGCTGTGGCCAAGGAGCATCTGGCCAAGTACCTGGAGTTGGACCCTTCCGGCAAGGAAGCGGCGACGGCCCAGGAGATCTTGCCGCTGGTGAAGTAGGCGCCGCGGGCGCGCCCGACGTCTAGCTGTTTTCGAACCGCCGCAGCATGCGGTGAATCCACGCGAGCAGGGCATCGAACGCGTCCTGCTGCTCCCGGGGTCGCTCGCTGCGCCATGCCGGGAAGTGCCCGGGCAACGCGACGACACGAGTGGCGACCGGAGCGCGATTCTCCACAAACTCGAGGTCGTAAGGAATCTGCATGATGGGGAAGAAATAGCAAACCGCGAGCCAGGAGGCACCCTCCTGGAAGCCATTGATGGAAAAGAAGTTAATTTCACCCGGAGCGCCCGGGCTGACATCCTCCGCCGTGTCCGCGGACACAAACGGCGACAGTTTCTGGCACACGGCGACATTGCGCTCGGCCGCACGGAGGAACCAGAATCGCGGGGTGGGTCGCCACGGAGCCTTCAAGGACCGCCCTCTCTGGCGCCGGCTCCAGATCATTCACCACGAGATCAAGGAACGCCGGCACCCCAACACTCGCTCCCTCGCGACTCAACTGTCCGTGTCTTCCAAGACCGTCCAGCGGGACATCGACTACCTGCGCGACGAGCTCGAAGCACCGATCGAGTTCCTGCGGGAGGAAAACGGCTACGTCTACTCGCGCGAGGACTACGTCCTCCCCTTCCTGCCGGTCGATGGCCAGGACCTGTTTTCGATCGGCGTCGCGGCCCAGGTCCTCGCGTTGATGGGAGGCACGCCCCTGGCGCGCAACCTGCGATCCTGCTACGAGCGGCTGGCTCGCCTGATGCCGCCGGCCGTCCGGCTCCGCCCCGAGGTCGTCCGCGAGAAGTTGGCGCTACGCGCCGCGGCCTTCCGGCCGGTGCGGGAGGAAACCTGGCAGGCGGTCTCCGACGCGCTCCAAAAAGGCGTGTCGCTCTCCATCCGGTACCGTCATCCCGGCGAAGGCCCCGGCGAGCCGCGGATCATTCGACCCTATGCGTTCGTCCTGGCCGGCCGCGATTGGATGGTCTTGGCCGAGGACCAGTCGCAATCGCAGATCAAGAACTTCTACCTGGCCCGCATCGAGGCCGCACGACTCACCGGCGAGCGTTACGCGATCCCCCGGAGCTTCGATGCGGGAGCGTTCTTTCGGAACACGTTTGGAATTGTCGTGGGCCAGGGCAAGCCGTTTCGTTTTCGCGTACGCTTCTCCCCCGAGGTCTCCGACGAGGTGCGCGAGATGGTCTGGCATCCGGATCAGAAAATCGAGAGCGGCGAGGACGGCGAGGCGATCCTGGAGTTGCCGGCCGAATCGGTGCGGGAAGCCCGGCGATTCATCCTGGCCTATGGGCGCCACGCGACCGCGCTCTCGCCTCCCGAGTTGGTCGCCGACCTCCGGGGCGAAGCCGATGCGCTGGGCGCGATGTACGGCGCGGGACGCGCCGCGAAGCGCTCGGCCGTTGGAAAGCGGAAGAAGTCGGCCGTGCGCGCGCGTTCATGACTGTGATGCGACTCGTCTTTGCCGCCGTCCTCCTCGGTGTCAGCCTAGCCACGGCCTGCGGGCCCGCGAACGTGCGGCCCGCGTCGTTTCCCAATCCCGACGTCGCCTGTCCGGCCGGCCGATTGACGTGGGCTCTGGAAGTCCAGGACCGAAGGGCCGTTCGCGAGGCCGAGCCCCGGGTCGTCGCTTCGGTCAAAGAGGCCATACAGAAATCCTTTCCCGGATGCCGCTGGAGCGCGTCGCCGGATCGCGAAGCCGGAACCATTGCGATCGAGATCCACCGGTTCGCCTCCGTTCGGGACGCGGGTTCCTGGGAGGCGGCGGTGGAATGGACGGTATCCGCCCGCGACGCCGGCGGGCACACGCTGACCGAGTTCGAAGCCAACGAAGAAGTCTCCCGACCCAACTACCAGGGCTCCGACAACGAAAAAGAGTCTCTCTCCGAGGCGTTCCGGAAGGCCGTGGAGCGCACGGCGCGGGGCCTCACCGCGATGTCGGGATCCGGGAGCCTTCGTCATCCGCAGGGGACGGTGGACGAGCAGACGGTCTCGCTCGAAGCCGCGCTCAGACGGCCGCCAACTTCGTGAGCCCGCAGGGTTTGGGTTCGGAGACCGCAGAAACCGCAACTTCGCACGCCGTTGGAACGGATCTCGCAGCCACAGATATCGGAGGTTTTATGAGAAGGCTTCTTCTTGGCTTGATCTTGGGCACCCTGGTTCTCTCTCCTCCGGCGACCGCGTCGAGCGACAAGTTGTTCGACATCGCATCCATCCTGTCGGGCACCTTCGAGGGCTCGACCCCGGGAAATCACCTCCGACTGAATCTGCGTCCCCTCTCGATCGACCCCGAGCATCCTTACGATCTGTTTCTGGAGGTCACCGGCCAGTTCGAGAAGGACAACGTCCATCAGCAGGGCGTGATTCGGCTGGAACGCCAGGGATCGGACATCTACTTCACCTACATCCCCCACTTCGATCCGGCGATCACCGCACTCTCCTCCGGCGCGGGACGCTTCACGGAGCGCGAGCTGACCTCCGCCTGCAGCTTCGTCGTCAAGCCCGAAGGCGACGGATTCGCGGGCGATACGCTCGGAACCACCACGTGCGCCCTGGCCATGCGCGGCGCGTCCGGGAAATGGTCCGTCGAGCTCGAGGCGGGTAATATCCGTCTGCGCAACACGGTGAGCGGCGAGACGCTCCGATTCAAGCAGGTCGGAAAGTTCGAGAAGGCGAAGTAAGAAGTCAGAAGTCAGGGGAGACCTGGTCTCCCCTCCCTTCATCCCTCGGGCGGGAGATACTTTCGCGCGATCGACTTGACCGCCTCCGAGAAGTCTCCCTTCAGGAGCCAGCGGATGAAGCCGGGCTCTTCCCGGCCCATGTCCCGGAGCTTGCGGCCGCGATTCTTTCCGAAGTTGACGGTGGGCTCGCCCTGCACGAGCCGGATGCGGCCCTCCGGATCGATGTCCTGATCGATCCCGGCGCAGAAGAGCTCGTGCAGCTGCGAGACCGAGCGCGGCAGCTCCGCATAGCGCTGGAGCTGACCCACCAGAACGCGCAGCGTCATCTCGGCATCCGCCAGGGCCCCGTGCGCGCCGGCGTGCTCGCTCTGGCAATAGAAGCGGGCCGCGGCCGCCAGGTGCCTCGGCTCGCGGGAGAAGAAGATCCGCTGCGCATCCACGAGCCGCCGATCCGACACTTCGAACGGGACCCCGGCGCGGAGGAACTCGGCGCGGAGCACGGGCAAATCGAACCCCGCGATGTTGTAGCCGGCTAAATCGCAGCCCTCCAGGTACGCGGCGAGCTCGGCGGCGCCGTCGCGAAACCGAGGCTCCCCGGCGACGTCCGCATCCGAGATTCCGTGGATGGAGGTCGAACCCGGGGGAATCGGAATCCCGGGACAGAACCGCCGGACGTAGACGTCTCGACGCCCGTCGGGGTGGACCTTGACGCACGCGATCTCGACGATCCGGTCGGATCGCGGGTTGGTGCCGGTCGTCTCGGTATCGAAAACGACCAGCGGACGTTCCAGGGGAAGCAGCCCTTCGAGCATGCTCGGATCCTACCCTCAAGGATTCAGAGCGAAGGCCGGAGGGCCAATCCTCCAACTCCCGGTAAATAGTCGTAACAGAAGCCCCTCAACCCCTGACAATTCCCGTCATATCGGTCGTACTATCAACTCGCAAGCTGTTGATAAGCAGTAACTTGCAATGTCTCGACGGTTGGCCGACGTATTGCTATCAGTGACATCGAGCAAAGGAATCTCTGACCCTCCTCCTTTCGCCCCCCGGGCGGCCCCACCCCGTCCCGGGGCTTTTTTTTGTGCGGGGTCCTGTGGCTCGGGGCTCCCAAGTCAGGAGGGGCCGCCCTGCGAGTCGGCCTCCGCCGAGAAACTGGACCCGGTGGTAGCTTTCCGCGGTGCGCGTGCTCGCCGGCGACGTCGGTGGAACCAAGACCGCCTTGGCCATCATCGAGATCGGGAAAGCGGGGCTGTCGATCGCGCGCCAGGCGCGCTACGTCAGCGCCGACTATCCCGGCATGGAAGAGATCGTCGAAGACTTTCTCTCCGGGGACGCCCGGCCCAAGGCGGCGGGGTTCGGCGTCGCCGGGCCCGTCCGCGACGGCGTCGCGCGCATCACCAAGCTCCCCTGGCGATTGGAGGTTGGCCGCTTCTCCCGCCGCGTCCGCATTCCCCGCGTGGCGCTGGTCAACGATTTCGTCGCGGCGGCTTTGGGTCTGCCCCACCTGAAGCCGCGGCAGTGGGCAACGCTGGCCCGAAGGCGCGCGGAGCCCGGCGGACCCATCGGCATCCTGGGGGCCGGAACCGGCCTGGGCCAGGCGGCCGTCATCCCGGTGCGCGGAGCGTACGTGGTGGTCCCGTCGGAAGGCGGTCATGCCGACTTCGGGGCCCGCAACCCGCTCGAGGATCGGCTCGTGCTCTTCCTGCGCCGGAAGTTCCGCCGCGCGTCCCGCGATCGCATTCTCTCGGGCGGCGGCCTTGCGCTGATCTACGAATTCCTCAAGGCGGACGGCCTCGCGGAGACGCCCGCGGTCCTCGCGGAGCTCGAACGCCACGACGACCCGGCCACGGTCATCAGCCGTTTTGGCTTGTCGGGGCGAGATCGGCTCTGCCGCGCCGCGCTCGATCTCTTCGTATCGATCTACGGCTCAGAGGCCGGCAACCTCGCGCTGCAATACCGCGCGACGGGCGGGATCTACATCGGCGGGGGGATCGCCCCGAAGATTCTGCCGGCGTTGGCGCGGCCCGGGTTTCTTCGCGCGTTTCACGACAAGCCGCCGATGGAGCAACTCCTGTCGCGAATTCCGGTGCGCGTGGTTCTGGATCCCCGGGTGGCGCTCTATGGCGCCGCGACCGCCGCGTCCAGGATCGAGACCGAAACGACGTGATTGTTCTGAAACACGATGAATCGGCGGGCCTGGCGGTATGTCCAGCGCATCTCGTCCGGCTTGGTTCGATCCCTCTGGATGAGGTCGGGAGAGCCCAGCATCTCGACGATGTCGTCCTTGGACATGCCCTTGCGCAGCGCGTCCACGCGCGACTCGCTCTGATCCGAAACGACGACGCCCGCGTCGGTATTGACCCGGTTGCGCTCGGAGCTCTTGACCGCCGCGTTGGACCCCAGCAAGGGATTGGTGATCTGGTCGATCATCCCCGACAACGTCGGGCGGTCCTTGTAGATCCAATAGCCGATCCCCGCTGCAATGGCCAGCAGCAGGAGGTTGCGCGCTTTCCGTCCGCTCATGGACGTGATTCTACGGCGCGGGAGGCTCCGGCGACTAAGGAGTGCGTCGCGCCGACAACTCGGCGAGCACGCGATTGGCGCGGTCGACCAGCTCCGAGAGCTTCTCCCGGCATCGCTGGTGTTCGTGAGCGGGGACCGTCCAGACCACCTCGATGGCGGAAAACACGGCTTGCTCCAGCGAGGGCTCGTCTTCCTCGATTCCGCGCGTCCATTCCTCGCGCAGCATCGATCGCCGCGCGTACCGAAGCGCTTCCAGGCTGTCGGCGTCGTCGGAGGCCAGGCGGAAGCGCAGGGTGCACGTCGGGGATGATAGTTGCTGGGCGGTCGCCTCTCCGGACCAGGCAACGGAATCCGGCGCGTCTTGGATCTCGGAGAACCCGATATGTGTCCGCATACGGTACAGAAGTAGCGAACGCCGTGCCCGAAGTGGAGACGTCGTTTAAAGTCCTAGATCCGAACGACTTCGGCAGGAGGGGTGTTTCGGACGGCTCCCGAGGCGGAAGGAATCCGTTACCGGGGGTAACGCTAGGGTGATTGCGTCTTGCGAATTTCTTCGACGGCGCGGTTGCCCCGTTCGATCAGCTCGGCGACCTTCTGCCGGCACCAGGCCGCCTGGGTAGCCAGGACGAACCAGCGGATCTCGGTTCCGGAAAGGGTCGGATCTTCCATCGAGGGCTCGTCCCACTCGAGGCCCCGCGTGCGCTCCTCGCGGATCATCGCGCGCCGCGCGTATCGGAGCGCTTCCACCGCTTCGTCTCCCTCCAGCGCGACCTGGAAGCGCAGCATGATCCAGCGGGAGGGGTCCAGACGAAGGCCAACGGCATCGCGCGCCTCGCCGCGCCCGGGCGGCGCCTCGGTGGTTTCGCGGAAACGAATCGGATCCGCCATGGAAGGGGTCCTCGCCGTCATTCTAGCCCGAATCCGGCAAGCGGGTGGCCGCGAAACTTGGGCGCGCGGAAGTGATTCAATGACCTCATGCAGGCTCCTGTTTCCGTCCTCGCGCTCGCCGTGGGAATCGCCCTGATCCTCGGCGTCCTCTGGGACGCGTTCGAGACCGCGGTGCTCTCCCGCCGCGTCTCGCGCGGCACGAGGCTGACCACGCTTTTCTACCGGTTGACCTGGCCAACCTGGCGGGTCCTCGCGGCGCGGATGCGGTCGGAGCGGCGGCGCGAGAACTTTCTGACCGTTTTCGGGCCCCTATCGCTGCTGCTGTTGATCGCCTTCTGGGCGTTTGGCCTGGTCCTGGGATTCGCGCTGCTGCACTGGGGGGCCGGCACGCAGATGCGGACGCCGGACGGACGGGAGAATTTCTTCGTCGACCTCTACATGAGCGGCACGACGCTCTTCACGCTCGGCATCGGAGACGTCACCCCGACGTCGGCCTCGGGCCGCGCGATCACGGTCCTGGAATCTGGCATGGGCCTGGGATTTCTGGCGCTCATGATCAGTTACCTGCCCGTTCTGTCGCAGGCGTTCTCGAACCGCGAGGTGTCGATCTCGCTGCTGGACGCGCGGGCGGGGTCGCCGCCCAGCGGCTCGGAGTTGTTGCGGCGCCACAGCCGCGACGGCGAGTCGGCACTGGAACCTTTGCTTCGCGAATGGGAACGTTCCTCCGCCCAGCTGCTCGAGAGCCACGTGTCCTTTCCGGTGCTCGCCTACTACCGGTCCCAGCATGACAATCAGTCTTGGGTCGCGGCCATGACCGCCATCCTCGACACCTGCGCCCTGATCATCGCCATCGTCGAACACGGGCCCGTGCGCCAGGCGCGATTAACCTTCGCCATGGCCCGACACGCGGTCGCGGACCTCTGTCACGTCCTCGACTTGGATCCGCAGCCGCCCCGGCCCGACCGGCTGGATCCCGCGGTGCTGGCGCTCGTGCGCGCGTCCCTACGGGATTCCGGGATCGCGCTGCAGCCGGAGCAGGCCTCGGAGCGGCGTCTGGACGAGCTGCGCCGCATGTACGAGCCGCAAGTGCACGCGCTCTCGCGCCGGCTGCTCATGCCGCTTCCCCCGTGGATTCCGGGGATCGCGGTCCACGAGAACTGGAACGCGACCGCGCCGGAGCGATGATTCTCGAGGACCGCAGCCTCGAGCTTCCCGCGGAGGACTTGCGGCGTCTCATCGCTGCGGCCACCGAGCGCATCCTGGATCACATCGCGACACTGCCGCGCCAGCCGGCCGCGGACGTCGAGGGCGGTGCGGAGCTGGCCCGCTCGCTGGTGGAGGGGATCCCCGAAACGGGGACTTCCCCGGAGGCGCTGCTGGATTTCCTGTTCCAGCGCGTCATCCCCAAGAGCCTCAACACCGCGGGCCCCGGATATCTCGCGTACATTCCGGGCGGCGGAATCCCGCACGCCGCCGTCGCCGATCTGATCGCCGACTCCGTGAACCGCTACGTGGGCGTCTTCGCAGCCGCGCCGGGTCTGGCGCAGCTGGAGGAAAACGTCGTCCGGTGGTTCTGCGAGATCGTGGGCTTGCCTCCCGGATCACGCGGGGTCCTGACCAGCGGAGGCTCGCTGGCGAATTTTTCGGCCGTCGTCGCGGCCCGGCGGGCGCGGCTGCCGGATGACTTTCTCGCCGGAACGATCTACGCCTCCGACCAGACCCACCATGCCGTCGAGAAGGCCGCGCTGCTCGCGGGCTTCCCGGCCGGCCGCGTGCGGGCCATTCCGACAGACACGCTCTTTCGCATCCGGTTGGACGCGCTCGCGATCCAGGTCGCAAGCGACCGCGCCGCGGGTCTCCGGCCGTTCCTCCTGGTCGGGAACGCGGGCACGACCAACACCGGAGCGGTCGACGATCTCAACGCCCTGGCCGACTTCGCGTCCGCGGAATCGCTCTGGTTCCACGTCGACGCGGCCTACGGCGGCTTTTTCCTCTTGACCGAGGAGGGCCGTCGCCGCATGACCGGGATCGCGCGCGCCGACTCGGTGGTCCTGGACCCCCACAAGGGACTCTTCCTGCCCTACGGCACCGGCGCGCTGCTGGTGCGCGACGCGGAGGCCTTGAAGCGCTCCCACGCGCTGGTCGCCGATTACCTGCCCGACAGCCCGGAGGATCCGGACCTCCCGGACTACCACCTTCTCTCGCCCGAGCTGTCCCGGGACTTCCGCGGTCTGCGCGTCTGGCTCCCCTTCAAGATGCATGGCATCGGTCCGTTTCGAAGGAACCTGGAAGAAAAGCTGGCCCTCGCGCAATGGGCCGTCGGGCAGCTGCGCGGCATTCCGGACGTGGAGATCCTGGCCGAGCCGCAGCTGTCGATCGTCGCCTTCCGCCTCCGGCCCGCCGGCGTCGCGGACGGCGAGCTCGACGCGCTCAACCGCGCGGTGCTGCAGCGCGTCAACGACCGTCGGCGGGTGCACATGACCGGCACCCTCCTGCGCGGCCGGTTCGCCATCCGGATCTGCGTGTTGTCGTTCCGCACGCACCGGGATCGCATGGAAGAGGGCCTCGAGGACATCCGCGCCGCGATCGCGGCCGAAAATTAAGAAACAGTTAAGACGAAGGTTCCAGGATGCGGGCACGAACGAGGCGCCCTACAATCCGTCAAAACCGATTGTTTTCGGGACCTTCCCGAGACGGTCCCACTAAAAAGGAGGACGGAATGCGGAAACTCTCCCTCGCTCTGGGGATGCTCGCGATCGCGGGTACGGCCATGGCACAACTCATGACCTCGGAAGACGGAAACACGGTCGCCATCTTTCGCACGAAGGACAATGCCTTCACCCTCAACAGCGCGCCCGATGCGGGCACACCCAACCTCCAGTACCACGGTGGCCCGGTCATCACCAACGCCAAGGCCGTCGCCATCTTCTGGGGCGGGGAATGGGGGACCCAGTCGCTTCCCAGCGCCCTCGCCTCCGAGATCAACGCCTTCAACGCGAACTTCGGATCGACCGGGGAGTACAACGTGATCACTCAGTACTCCGGGATCCAGCCGGCCAGCCTGAGCAACACCTATTGGGTGGAGACCGTTAATCCGCCAGTCAACGTCACGGACACCAAGCTTCGCAACAAGGTCAAGAAATACCTGAACACGTTTACCGGTGGGATCGCCGATCCGAGCACGGTCTATTCGGTGTACCTCCCGTCGACGTCTTACTCCTCCAACGGCAGCTCGACCTCCTGCGGCGGCACGAATCTCGTGTACTGCGCGTACCACGGGCACTTCACGTTCAACGGCGTGGACGTCAAGTACGCGTCGATCCCGTATCCCAGCTGCAGCGGATGCCAGTGGACGGGATTTTCGACGGCCCAGAACTTCGAGCATTTCGTTTGCCACGAGACGCGCGAAGCCGTGACCGATCCCGACCTGAACGCCTGGTACGACAAGTTCGGCGCCGAGGCCGACGACAAGTGCGCCTGGTCGCCCGCGCCCTTCATCGACGCGGGATTCGGCTACCAGTGGGAATGGTCCAACATCGCCCACGCGTGTGTGAAGACGCAGTAGCCTCGCATCTCTTCGGAAGGCCCCGGCAGCGCCGGGGCCTTTTTTTTGGAGGAGAATCGCCGCCATGACGCCTGCCCCGATCAAGCCCGTGATCGCCTTCTCCGTTCTCGCGTCGGTCGATGTTCGCGCGGGAACGATCCTGTCCATCGAGGACATCCCGAAGTCGGACAAGCTGGTGCGCCTGATCGTGGATTTCGGCGATCACACGCGCCGCATCCTCGCCGGCATGAAACAGGAGCGCGAGGACCTGCGCGTGCTCGAGGGCCGCCAGGCGCTCTTCGTCGTCAACCTGGAGCCGCGCCCGATGATGGGCGA
>JBDTXY010000021.1:0-16164 GCA_040005945.1 Acidobacteriota bacterium | reverse complement strand
CGCGCCTTCTCCCTCGGTGACTTCGGGAGACTTCGCGCGCCGCGGACTACAGAGTCGCGGCCTCTGGAGAGGGATTGGGGCGGCGATCGTTCCTACTTCGAAGCCATCGCGACGATGTCGGCGGCGGTCATGGGTCCGATCGTCAGCGTGTCGGTATGCCAGGCGACCATCGTGCGGAACTCGAGGCTCGCTTGCATCCCCGTCTTCACGCCGCGCTTCTTGGAGATCTCGTCGATCTTGGCCTGCTGTTCCTTGGTCAGGTCGGGCGCGATCTGCATGTAGTCCCAGGCGTCGCCGTTGGTGTGCGCGTAGATCTGGGCGACCGGCACGCCGGCCTCTTTTTCGATCGCTTCGTTCTGCGCCATCCATTTCAGGAATTCGAGTTGCTTGCCGGGTGCGAGGCGATAGAGCGCGATGCGCGCCGTCGGGGGATCCTTGGCCTCGGACTTGGCGGTCTGCGCGTACACGGCGAGACCGGCGAAGGCGACCAGGGCCAGAAGCAGAACGGGAATTCCACGGAATACACGACGCATGAAAACCTCCTCGGGTGGGCGCCACCCACGTCGCCGCAAGAGAACCCTCCGTCCACGGACACAGCGCCCGCGACGAAAGCCTTCATCACCTTGGGCGAAGAACTGGGCGCGACTGTATGCTTTTGCCGTCAAGGTGTCGAGCGCGGCGATTGAAGGAGCCATGATGCGAATCGCCATCGTCCTGTCCGTTCTCTTGATGGCCTCGTCGCGGGCCCTGGCGGAGGAGCCTGCGGCCAGGCCCCAGCCCAGCGTGAAGCTCCCACCGGAGCTGGCGCGGGTCCTGACGGACTACGAGGCTGCGTGGCGGAAGGGCGACGGCGCGGCCCTCGCCCGTCTCTTCGACGAGGATGGCTTCGTTCTCTCCTACGGAGCGCCCCCGGTGCGCGGCCGCGAGGCGATTCAACGGCATTACAGGGGTCCCGGCGGGCCGCTCGTCCTGCGCGCGTTTGCGTTTGCGACGGATGGAACGCTCGGCTACATCCTCGGCGGGTTCGCGCGGCAGGAAGGTCAACCCGACAGCGGAAAGTTCACGCTGACCTTGCGCCGCGGGCCCGACGGGCGTTGGCTGATCGCGTCCGACATGGACAACGGGAACACGCGCTCGCATTGACGCCGCGGAGGAGGTGAACAATGCCGGAACCGGAGGCGGGCGCGTCGGCGCAGGCGCGGCTCGTCGTCGAGGCGCTCGACCTGGCCAACGCCTTGAGCCCCGATGCGCGCGACACGTTTCCGGAGGTCTTCGCGACCGCGCGCATGGTCGCCCTGATGGAGATCGCCAGCTCTCGCGTCCTCCTTCCGTTCCTGAACCCGGGAGAGCTCTCCGTCGGCGTCATGGTCAATGTCGCGCATACCGCGGCCACCCCATTGGGAGCGATGGTCACCGCCACCGCCCGCTTCCTCGGCCGTGAGGGAAAGCTCTTCGTATTCGAGGTTGTGGCGGCCGACCCCGGCGGCGAGATCGGCCGCGGCACGCACAAGCGCGCCGTCGTCGGAAGCGAGCGGCTGGTCTCGGGCGCGAAACGGAGGATGGGCTAGGGTTGGTCGCTACCTGCCGCCCCCAGCCCGGCGGCGCGTCCCGTCGCCCAAGCCCATTGGAAGTTGTAGCCGCCGATGGGCCCAAACGCGTCCAGCAGCTCGCCGCAGAGAAAGAGCCCGGGGTGCAGCTTGCTCTCCATCGTCCGGGGATCGACCTCCGCGAGGCTCACGCCCCCGCCCGTGACCTCGGCCTTGGGGAAGCCCTCGTGGCCGTTCCACGGCAGCTCGCCGCGCACGAGTGTTTCGAGCAGACGCAGCCGGTCCGCGCGCCGGAGCCGCGTCAGCGCCGTCGCGGCCTCGACGACCGCGGTCGCGAGCAGGGCGAGGGCGAGCCGCTCCGGAAGCTCCCGACGCAGAGCCGAGAGGACCGTGCGCGATCCGTCGGGGGACAGCGCGGCTTCCCATGCGCGTTCGTCCAGGTGCGTCCACCGCACGAGAACCCGGGCCGCAGAGTCGGCGGCGCTCGCCTCCATGGCGCGCACCGCAACGTGCGAAATGTCGAGCACGGCCGGCCCGCTGTAGCCGCGGTGCGTGAACAGAAAACCGCCCGTCGCGCTCGCCCGGAGCCGGCCCGCGCGCGCCGTGAGCGCGACGTTGGCCGAGACGCCCGCGAGCGGTGAAAACGGATTCGGCGGCGCGAGAAGAGGAGTGAGCGCCGCGTAGAGGGGATGGATCGTGTGGCCCAGCTTCTCGAGAATGGAGAAGCCCGTGCCGTCGCTGCCGGTCTTCGGCACCGAAAGTCCGCCGCTGGCGAGCACGACCGCATCGACCTCGAGCGGCGGCGCGTCGGCGCGCTCGACCTGCCAGACTCCGCCGCGCGGCGTGAGACCCGTGACGAGCGCGTTCATCGCCACGGAGGCCCCGCGGCGGGCCGCCAAAGACAGAAGGCCGTCCCGCACGTCTTTCGCGCGGTTGGAGGCCGGGAAGAGCTTGCCGGTCTCGGTCTCCTCGACCAGCGAGAGCCGGAGCTCGCGCTCGAAGAACGCGATCTGGTCGGCGAGCGGCCAGGAGCGCAGCATCCTGCGCAGCGTGTGCGGCGAGGACTCGGTTACGAAGCGCGACTCCTCGACCCGGGCGGGAAGGATGTTGCAGCGGCCGCCGCCGCTGATCAAAATCTTGCGTCCGCCCTCCGGTGTGCGCTCGAGAAGCAACGTCTGCGCGTCGGCGGAAGCGGCGAAGATCGCCGCCATGGACCCGGCGGCGCCGGCCCCGACTACGGCGACGCGCCGCAGGAAGCCTCCCGTGTCGCGCCGGGGGACAGGCCGGTCAAAACAGGACCGTCACGCCGGCGCCGCGCTCGACGCCGCTGAAGATCGGCGCGAAAACGATCTTGATCGAGTGGTCCCCCGATCGGATCCTCCGGTTCAGGGCGACCACGCCCCGGCCGACGAGGGTGCCGATGAGCGCGCCAGCCGCCACGTCCGATGTCCAATGGACGTTGTGATACACGCGGGCGAAGGCCACGAGCCCGGCCAGCGTATACGCCGAGGCGCTGACCCAGACCTTGTCGGAGTGGGCGCTGATTACGGAGGCCACCGCGAAGGCCTGCGTCGCGTGGCCGGAGGGCAAGGACTCGAAGCCGCTATGAAAGGCGCGGAATGTGAGCGGGTCGTCCGTTTGATCCGGCCGCGCCCGGCCAAAGGTTCTCTTGAGCGACGGCGTGATGATGCCGCTCGCGATCACACTCGCGATCACACCGTCGATCGCGGTATCGCGAGCGTCGGCGTCGTGCAGGAGAAACCCCGCCACGCCGTAGGCGCCCAGCACGCCCCACGAGTATTCGCTGCCGAACGGCTCGACGACCCGCGTCAGGTCATCCAGCGCCGCGCTCCGGTGGTGCTGTGTTGCGTCCCTCACCGGAACGTCGGCCATCGCGGAGACCACGACTCCCAGGACCGCTCCGCCGGCGATGACCCAGTCTTTCTCCGTCCAGCGCCCGGGCGAGCCCAGAATGTAGACGGCGTCGTCCAAAGCCATCTTGGGGAGGTTGGCCGCCGCGTCGGGATTGGACGCAGCCGAGGAGACGGCCGGCGGCGCGACGGCCTCGGGCTCGTTCTCGCCGGGGCAGGCCGGAAGGAGCGACTCGGCGCGGCCGCGATCGGGGGAGAGGAGAAAAGCACCCGCGAGCCACAGAGCCCCAACGCGCATGGGGATCGTCATCCTGCCAAGACTATGCCGGAATCCTGCCAGTTCACCCCAGGGTAACGGCGATCGAGTGCTCCCGCCCGTCGTCGGCCAGCTGGATCTCCCGTCCCGTGACCGGCCCGCCATCGAGCGAGATGGCCGTCACGCCGCGCATGACGCCGCGGGGGTTGTCCACCGTGAGTCGGTAACGCGCGGAGTGATAGCGGAAAACGATCTCGTATCGGGGCCACGCGCGCGGAATGGAAGGGTCGACGTGCAGGACGGTTCCGCGCAAGCGGAATCCCAGGATCCACTCCACTCCCGCCCGGTACATCCAGCCGGCGGCGCCGGTGTACCAGGTCCAGCCGCCCCGGCCCGCGTGCGGGCGTTCGGAGTAGACGTCCCCGGCCATCACGTACGGCTCGACCTTGTAGCGGTAGAGGCCCGATCGCGTGCTCGCGTGGTTGATGGGATTCAGGATCGCGAAGAGCTCGCCGGCCTTGTCTCCGTCGCCCAGGGCCGCGAATGCGATCATCGCCCAGACCGCCGCGTGCGTGTACTGGCCCCCATTTTCCCGGACTCCCGGGACGTATCCCTTGATGTAGCCCGGCTCGAGCTTCGTGCGGTCGAACGAAGGCGTCAGCAGCAAGACCAGCCCGTCGCCGCGGCGGATGAGGTGCTCGTCCACCGCGGCCATGGCGCGCCGGCCGCGCTCGGATTCCGCGGCTCCGGAAATGACGCCCCACGATTGGGCGATCGAATCGATGCGACACTCGTCGTTGGACGCGGAGCCCAGCGGGGTTCCGTCGTCGAAGAAGGCCCGGCGATACCAATCGCCGTCCCAGCCTGCGTGATCGAGCGCGATCTTCAACCGCGCGGCATGTTCGCGCCACTTCCGGGCCCGCTCGACCTCTCCGCGGCCTTCCGCCAGCGCCGCAAACGGGTCGAGGTTGGTATGGAGGAACCAGCCCAACCAGACGCTTTCGCCCTTTCCTTCGGCGCCCACCCGATTCATCCCGTCGTTCCAATCCCCGGTGCCCATCAGCGGCAAGCCGTGCGCGCCGACCTTGAGGCTGTAGTCCAGGGCTCGAGCGCAGTGCTCGAACAGCGATGCGGATTGGGGCGAGACCTGCGGCTCGAAGTATCGTTCGGTCTCTTCCGGCGCCAGAACGTCCCCCTTCAAGAACGCGACGCTCTCGTCCAGGACCCCGTGGTCGCCCGTGACCTGGACGTAGTGGTGCGTCGCGTGCGCCAGCCAGAGAAGATCGTCGGAGATCCGAGTCCGAACTCCCTTGCCCCCGGACTCGTGCCACCAGTGCTGCACGTCCCCTTCTTCGAATTGTCGGGCCGCCGCGCGGAGCAGGTGTTCGCGCGCCAGCTCGCGGCGCGAGACCGTGAAGGACATCACGTCCTGCAGCTGGTCGCGGAAACCCCAGGCACCGCCCGCCTGGTAGAAGGCCGTGCGGGCCCGATACCGGCACGCCATTGCCTGATAGAGAAGCCAGCGATTCAGCATCAGGTCCATCGAGCGGTCCGGCGTCTTCACCTGGAGCGCGGTGAGCGAGTCCTCCCATTCCCGGCGCACTTCCGCCAGCGCCGCGTCCAGGTCCTGCGATCGATAACGCGCCACCAGCCGCCGCGCGTCGTCGGTGTCGGCGCCCTCGCCCAGGACGAAGACGACCTCGGCGCGCTGGTCCGGAGCCAGGCGCAGCCGCACCTGCAAGACGGCACAGGGGTCCAATCCCGCGCCGGCTCGCTGTGAAAAGACCAGCCCGGGGGCCAGTCCGTCCGGTGCCTCGAGGCCGCCGTTGCGGCCCAGAAACTCGGTGCGATCGGCCGTCCAGGCCGTCTGCTTGCCCCCGGCGTCCGCGAACGCGACGCGCCCCGCGTACGCCTCGTTCCAGAAGTTCCGCGCGAAGAGCGCTCCCGACTCGTCCAGCTCCGTCACGACGAACGGCGCGCTCGCCGACCGCTGGGAGCCCAGGACCCACTCCGCGTAGAACGTCACGGTCAGAGTCCGCGGCTGTCCGGATCGGTTCTCCAGAGAGAGCCGCGACACCTTGACCGGATCGCCGGTCGGGACGAAGAGCAGCAAGTCGCTGGCAACGCCGCGGTGCTCATGCTCGAAGCGGCTGTACCCCTGCCCATGGCGGACGACATAGAACCGTTCGTCCCGGATCGGCAGCGGCGTGGGGCACCAGATCTCTCCGGTCTCCTCGTCGCGAATGAAGAGGGCGTCCCCCGGCGGATCGCTCACGGGGTCGTTGGACCAGGGGGTGAGCTGGTTCTCGTGGCTGTTGCCCGACCAGGTGTAGCCCGATCCCGACTCCGAGGCCAGGCAGCCGAAGCTCGAGTTGGCGAGGACGTTGATCCAGGGAGCCGGCGTCCACTGCCTCTCGCCGAGGATCGTGACGTATTCGCTCCCGTCTTCGGTGAAGCCGCCCAGCCCATTGAAGAACTCCAGAGGAATGCGCGGGGGCGGAACGTCCTCTTCCGGCGGCCGGGCGCGGACCGCCGGCGCGGCGCGCACGGAGGGCGCCCGGCGCAGCAGTCGGATGACCTGCTCCGCCAGGGAGCCGTGCCGCGAGAGCAGGACGACGCGCGCGGCCGTCGTGAGCGCGTCGCGCTCTTCACCCGAAAGCAGCTCGCCGCGCAAGACGAACACCTCGCCCGCCGTGTGCTCGGTCGCGACGCCGAAGGCCCGGGCCCCCGCGCGGACCAGAGACCCCAGCGCGGAGTCCAGCTCCGGAGCGTAGGAGGTGGCCGACTCGTTCAGGATCACGAGGTCCACGGCCAGCCCCTTCAACCTCCAGTACTCGTGGGCGCGCAGGAGCTGCCGGACGATGCCCTGGTCGTCGACCTGATCGATCCGAACCAGGACGATGGGAAGGTCGCCGGAGATCCCGTGCCTCCAGAGCGCGGATTGGCCCTTGCGGTTGCGCGTCAGAGTTTCGACGGAGGCCCGCAGCGTGGGATCGGAGTACAGGATCCGGGTCGCGACGCGCTGGAAGAGGTGGGCCTCGTCCGTCGTGATGCCGAGATGGCGCAATTGCACCTGGGCTTGCGTCCACGCCAGGCTCGAGACGCGCTCGAAGGTCGCGGGATCGCGATACTTGTCTGCCAATTCGAGCGCGCGCTCGCGCGTATCGGCCACCATGAGGGCGAGCTGAACCCGCGCGGTGGCGCCCGGTGCGAGCCGAAGGCGGCGGCGGATGCTGAAGATCGGATCCAGGACCGTGCCGACCGTGTTCGACAGGGGACGGCGCTCTTCGATGGCGCTGGGATGTCGGATGGTCCGGCCCCGCCCCACGAATCGCGCGCGGTCCGTGTCGTACTGCAGCATGCCGACCAGCTCGCCGTGGACGGTCATGACGTGCGCCGCCCAGACCGGGTTTTCGCGATCCCGCGGCCGGCGGCTGGCCAGCAGGGCCTCGGTCGAGGCAACGAACTGGGTCTGGACGAACAGGTTGGAAAACGCCGGATGCGCCGCATCGGACGCTGCGGGCGCCAAGACGATTTCCGCGTACGAGGTGATGTCGATTTCGCGGGTGCGAACGCCGTTGTTCGTCAGGGAGATCTGCCGCATCTCCGCGTCGTCCTCGGTCGAGACGACGACCCGGAGGCTGGTCGCGATGGCTCCGTCGCGCCGGTGGATCTCGACGCGGTCTTCCGAGTAGACGACGTCGTACCGGTCGGGCTCGACTCCGGCCGGCTGGTACCCGGCCGACCAGGTGTCTCCGGACTCCCCGTCGCTCAGGAACACGTAGGTTCCCCAGGGATCGCGCGTGGTGTCCTCGCGCCACCGCGTGACGTCGAGCCCGCGCCACCGGCTGTAGCCGGACCCCGCGGCGGTCATCATCACGGAGTACTGGCCGTTGGACAGCAGGTGCGTGCGGGGCGTCGGGTCGTGCGGCGATCGGAAGCGCCGCAGAACCGGCGGAACCTCATCGCGCACGTGGAGCCGGGGCTCGCCCTCGCTGATGGGCCGCGCGACGGCCACCGTGCGCGGCGTGCGCTCCTGGAGCAGCAGCTCGGTGGCCTGGATGGCCGGCTCGGCCCGGAATCGCCGGCGCATCGCGGATCCCAGCAAAACGTTGGCGAGCGCGACGATCGTCATCCCCTGGTGATGGGCCATGAAGGCCCGGACCAGCGCGAACGACTCGCCTTCCGGGAGACGGGACGGCGTGTAGTCGATCGACTCGTAATAGCCATATGGACCCAGCGCGCCCATCGAGGTCAAGCGCTCGAAGTTCTCCAGCGCCGCGACCGGCTCGACCATGGCGGCCAACGCCGTGGCGTAGGGAGCCACGACCAGGTCGTCGGAGAGCCCTCGCTTGAGACCCAAACCGCTGACGCCGAAGTTGGAGTACTGATACGTGAAATGGACGTCGCGCGCGTTGTAGGCGGCCTCGGAGGTTCCCCAGGGCACGCCGCGCTCCTCGCCGTAACGGATCTGTCGCCGCACGGCCAGCCGGTTGGTTTGCTCGAGCAGGCTGCCGAACGGCGCCTCCAGAACCAGGTCCGGCATCAGGTACTCGAACATCGATCCGGACCAGGACATCAGGGCCGAACCGCGGCCGACGGGAGTCAGCGGGCGGCTCAGGTGGAACCAGTGCTCGACGGGCACGTCGCCGAGCGCGATCGCGACGAAGCTGGCCAGACGCGCTTCCGAGGCGAGCAGGTCGTAGTGGCTCGGATCCAGGGCCCCGTCCGAGATGCGATACCCGATCGAGAAGAGCTGGCGCGCGCCGTCGTAGAGGAACGTGAAATCCATGTCCTGTGCAATGCGTCCGGCGGTGGCGGCGAGCGAGGAGAGGCGATGGGCGAAGGGTTCCTCGCCGTCGGCCGATCGTTGCGTGGCTTCCACGTCGCGCGCATGGCTCCAGACGCAGTCGCGAACCGCCCGCGCCCATTCCAGCACGGGCTCGGTCTCGGGCCCCTCGCCCTCCTGCACCAGCGCCAGCCCGATGTCCGCCAGGATCTCCGCGTGCATCGCGAGGGCCCGGAGACGCTCTCCCCATTCCTCCGGGGACGCGGGCACTGGCGAGAGCAGAGAGGCCGTGTCGCGCAGGGCGTCTTCGAGCTGGCGGTAGCTCACGACGCGTCCCCGGATCCGCCCGGCGACCGTGGCTGCGGACTCGCGCAGCAGGTCGAGCGCATCGGCGATGCCCGCCAGCGCCGACGCGATGGAGACCGGCTCGTCCAGCCGTTCCAGGCATACCTGCCGCAGGGCGATCAAGTGGCCCGCGAGATTGCCGCTGTCGACCGTTGAGACGTAGCGGGGCTCCAACGGCAGGAGCGTCTCGGTGTCGTACCAATTGAAGAGGTGGCCGCGGAAGACTTCCAGCTTTCCTATCGTGGCGAACGTCGCTTCCAGCCGCTCGACCATTTCGCCCGTCCCGATCCACCCGAAATCGCTGGCGGCGACCGTGGAAAGCAGCCCCAGGCCGATGTTGGTGGCCGAGGTCCTCCGCGCGACTTCGGGCTGCGGCACTTCCTGAAAGTTGTCGGCCGGCAGGCCGTGGGATTCCGGGCCCGCGAAGCGCTCGAAGAACCGCCAGGTGCGGCGGGCGATCCGGCGGAGCTGGCGCGCCTGGATCTCGGAAATCTGCGCGCCGGCGATTTCCCGCGGCGGCAGGCTGATCCACCAGGCAATCAGCGGCGAGAGAAACCAGCAGACCAGGAAGGGCGCCGACCACGGCAGAGACGTCCGACCGGCGACCGCGATGAGAAGGGCCACGGCGGCGGCGGCCACGACGGCGGACCGCATCCGGCGGTAGAGGCCCCAGAGCCTCAGATCCAGCGCGCGATGGGCCTGCGCGGCCGGCGTCCACTCCAGCAGAAGGCGCCGCGTCACGATCAGCCGCCAAAGGGTGCGTCCGATCGCGTCCACGCGCACCCAGGCGGTATGCGCCAGAAAGACGACGCGCAGAACCGACTGAGCCAGGCCCAAGGCAAAGTCCGCGACTACCCCGCGCAGGAAGCTGCGCTTGGCGATGCCGCGGCGGTCCGGAAACAGGTTCGTGAAGAAGGCCAGGAGGGTCGGAAACGCGAGAACGGCCAGCACGAAGAGTGTCCAGAGGCGCGCGGAAACGCCCGGCAGGCACCATCCCGCGAGCAGTGTCGCGAACATCGCCGGAGCCGAGAGGCTGCGCCGGAGATTGTCGATCATCTTCCAGCGCCCCATGATCGGGATCGCGCTCCGCGCGTCCCTCCCGCGAGGGTCCCGTCCCAGGATCCAGGGCAGCAGCTGCCAGTCGCCGCGGACCCATCGGTGCTGGCGCGAGACGGCCACCTCGTAGTGGCCCGGGAAGCCTTCGAAGAGCTCGATGTCGGAAACCAGTCCCGCCCGAGCGAAGAGGCCTTCGAAGAGATCGTGCGACAGTTGCGTGTTCTCCGGCACGCGGCTGGTCAGAGCGCGCTCGAAGGCGTCCACTTCGTAGATTCCCTTGCCCGTGAAAATCCCTTCGCCGAAGAGGTCCTGGTAGACGTCGGACACCGCGAAGGCGTACGGATCGATGCCGCGGGGACCCGAGAACACCAGCTGGAAGAGCGTGCCCCACCCCGTCTCGGGCAGCGTGGGAGTGACGCGGGGTTGGAGGATTGCGTGGCCGTCCACGACCCGCTGCGCCGCGGCGTCGAAGATCGGAAGGTTCAGGGGGTGCGAGATCGTGCCGACCATCCGGCGCACCGCCTCGCGCGGCAGTCGCGTGTCGGCGTCCAGCGTGATGACGTAGCGAATGCCGGGGGGCGCAGGCGCGCCGTCCCCGGGGGGGAGAAAGGAAGTGTCGGTCGAGCCGCGAAGGAGGCGGTTGAGCTCACGCAACTTTCCCCGCTTGCGTTCCCAACCCATCCACACGCCTTCGCTCGGATCCCAGAGGCGCCGCCGGTGGAACACCCAGAATCGGTTGCCTCCTCCGGCCGCGTTCCCGTGGCGGCCGTTGAGCTCCCGGATCGCGGCGCGCGCGGCGTCCAGCAGGGTCTGATCGTCGGGCAGGCTCTCCGACGGCGCGTCCGACCAGTCCGAGAGAAGGGCGAACCGAAGCTGGGAGTCCGGGTTGGCCAGGTAGTGCACTTCCAGGCGTTGGACCGCCTCGCGGATCTCGGCCTCGTCGGTCAAGAGCATCGGAATGGCGATCAGCGCGCGCGCCTCCTCCGGAACGCCGGAGGTCAGCTCGAGCTTGGGCAGCCGCCGGGGGCCCACGAGCTGCGTGACGAACCGCTGGACCAGGGCGCTCGCCAGATCCGAGGAGGGCACGAGCGCCAGGATCGCCAGCAGGATCAGGAACGCCGCGGGTGCGCCGGAGCTGGCGGTCAGCGCGATCGGCACGACGAGGATCGCGAGGGTCCACAGCGCGATGGAGAGCAGATACAGCGGCGTCGCCGCGCGGAACCATGCGCGCCGCAGCCAGTGGCGGACGGGCAGGCGGAAGCCCAGCTCGTTCTCGAGCTTCGGACGTCCCTTGGAGATCAGGTAATAGCCCGGGTCCGCCAGGCGGGGCTCGGACGGGCTCCCGGTCCTCGCCGGCACGGACGCGGCGTCGTGAGCGATGCGCACGGCGCGGCGCGCGACTTCGACCTCGTCCAGGGGGCAGCTCCGCGAGAGCTCCTCCACGGCATGGCGGTAGCGGTCGCGCGTGGGAAAATCCATTTCGGCCACGCGGGTGCCTTCGCAGAGCGCGTCGTGAACCAGGCTGACGCTCTCGAAGAAGTCCGCCCAGTTAACCGCGGAAAGCAGGCGCATGCTGGTGATGACGTTGCGCACCGTGGCGTGGGTGGCCACCTGCGCGAGATGCTCGAGGTGGACGACCTCGTCGGCCGTCGTGCCTTCGAGGGCGAGGCGGCCATCCAGCCAGCCGAGCGCGGGCGTGACCGAGGGATCCTGCTCGCGCAGTCTCTGGGTCAGCTGGACCGCGAACGCCTTCGAGAACGGCCTGGACTCCAACATCTGGATCACGGCCGCGCGATCCGGCCGCGGGGCGTCCCCGGTGCCCAGCTGCGCGTCGGCGACCTCGTCCGCGTGGTCGCGCGCGATGCCCCGAGCGGCGACGCCCTCGGCCAGGCGCCGGAGATTTTCCACGAGCACGAGGCGCAGGGAGATCGCAAGTGCCCACAACTCGCCGATCGTGAGGGGCTGCTCGCGCTGATAGGCGCGGACGAAACGGCCCAGCGTCTCGAGCTCGATCCGGCTGTCGGTGTGCGCCACGAACGCCCAGGCCAGCCCGTAGACGCGGGGATAGTCCTCGAGCGGTCCGGAGGCGAGCTTGGGCAGCTGGCGGTAGAACCCGGGCGGCAGATCTTCCTGAATCTCGCGAATCTGCTCTTCGACGATGTGGAAGTTGTTCAAGAGCCATTCGGCCGCCGGCGAAATCGTTCGGGTCTGGCGGCTGGCTTCCGCGATCAGCCGGTGCGATTGCTGGAGCACCCGGGCGTTCTCCCGCAGCCGCGGCAGCAACCGCCGGCCGCGTCTCTTGCTGGGATGAACCCGATGCTCGGCCGCGAGCTTGCCGGCGAACTGTTCCAGGTGCTCCGTCGAAAAAAGCTCGGCCCGAATGGGCGAGGCAGGCGCGCGCATCACCCTCTTCTTACCACGGACAAAAAAAAGCCGAGCCGCGTGCCGGCTCGGCGGATCCGAAGCAAGGCGGGAGGTCAGGCCGACGGGGGAGACTTGACCTGCAGGTTGTTGATGACCCGGACGACGCCCGAGACCGTCTGGGCCTCGCTCTGCGCATCGGCCGAGACCTTGGCGTTGGGAACCTCTCTCGCCAGGGTCACGACGCCGTTGGTCACGTTGATGTCGATGTTCACGATGTTCGAGAAGCGGTCGGCGGTCAGCTTCGCCTTGACGGCGGCATGAATGGTGGTGTCGTCAACCTGGCGGCCCGCGCTCTGGGTCGTCGAGCAAGCCGCGACGAACACGGCCAGCGTCACGGAAATGGCGAGAGTCAGGATTCCTCGGGTGCGACGATTCAGCGGGGCCTCTGATCTTTCGGCGCGGTTTCTTCGACCCGGTGAATCGGTCGAGCTGACCTGCCAATGGGAAGCGATCGGTGCCGCTCAGGCGGTGAGGCGGTTTCCTCTGACCAGGTGCATCACGATGGCGATCACCGCCAGCACGAGGAGCACGTGAAAGAGCCCGGCCGTCACGTGAAACGCGAAGAGACCCAAAGCCCACAGAACCAGCAGAATGATTCCCACCGTCATCAACATGAAACCTCCTATTGCGCCTTAGCGCTCCTGTCGTGACTTGCGATTCTTCGGGATGACGTATTCACCGATACGGCTTCCTCGCCCGCGGCGGCCTGGACTGCCGCCAGCAGAGTCGCCAGGCCGAATGAGCTTTCGTGCCGGATCGAGTTGATGAAGAAGGCCGGCGCGACCGAGACTCCGCTGCGCACACCGCCCTTCCGAACGCCCTGGATCTTCTGGGAGTGGGCGTGCGAGCGCATCTCGCGCCGGAACCGAAGGAGATCCAGGCCGGCCTCCGCCGCGCGCCGGTATAGCCGGATCTCGTCCGCCGGAGCCCTGCTTTCGAAGATCGAGTCGTGCATTTCCCAGAACCGGCCTTGCGAAGATGCGCACTCGGCGGCCTCCGCAGCCGCTTCGGAGTGCCGGGACTGGCCGGGTTGTGGGAAGCTGCGGTAGACGTAGCGCAGGCGCGTGCCCATCTCTTTCTGGATCTTCTTGACCGTGCGGTAGGTTTGGGCGCACGTGGGCGAAGCGAAGTCGCCGTAGGCCACCAAGGTCGTCTTGGCGAGGGGGGAGCCGCGGGAGTGATCGCTGGCCGACACTTTCCGCGCGAGCCGTTGGGTGCGTCCTTGAGTCTTCACCGTCATCATCATGTCGCCCGCGATCGCGACGGGTCCAATCGTTTGTTTCGCTGGACTTGAGACCCTCGAGCGATGGAAGGAGAAGGAAGGGTCCGCGTCAAGCCGTCGCGGGGGAGGGCGACGCGGGAACCGTGAAACAGAAGGTGCTGCCCGTGCCGGGCAGGCTCGTGACCCCGATCCGCCCGCCGTGCGCTTCGATGATGGCTTTGGAGATGTAGAGCCCGAGCCCGAGGCCTCGGGCGTCGGATTTCTGGAGCTGGCAAAAACACTCGAACACCCGATCCAGGTCGCGTTCGGGGATTCCGGGCCCCTCGTCGCGGACGGCGACCAGGAGTTCGTGGCCCTGAGTCGTTGCGGAGACGATGATGTTGCCCCGGACCGAGTTGAACTTGATGGCATTGGACAGCAGGTTCGAGATCACCTGAAACAACCGGTCGTGATCCGCGTTCGCCCACAGGGGCGCGTCGGGAATCTCGAGCGTCAGGGACAGAGACTGCGCCTTCGCGAGCGGGCGGAAAATCTCGACGGCCTCTCGGAGCAGCGCCGTCACGTCGAGAGGCCGGGGCACGATCTCGAGCTTGTTCGCCTTGAGCCTCACGTAATCGAGCAGGCTGGTGGTCAGCTGGTCCATGCGGCCGATGGCCAGCCGAACGTTCTTGGCGCTTTCGACCGACGTCGCTTCCTCGTGCCGTAGGAAGACGTCCGCGTTGACGGTCAAGGCGTTGAGAAGACCCCGGAGATCGTGGCCGAAGATCGCGATCATCCGGTCCCGTTGCGCCAGGATCGTGTCCGCGGCCTCGCGCGTCGTGACTTCGTCGATGAGGAGGGCCTTCGCGTCGATCCAAAGCTCCTTCTGGTCGCCGCTGCGGCGGCCGGCGGATTGGCCTCTTCGCCTGCGCGGAGACGCCTTGCCGGCCGGCTCCAGCGCGCCGGGAGGAAAGGAGCGAACCCGAGAAATTCCGAGTGACATCGTTGATGCAATCGTACAGCCAAGGGTCGGCCGTGATTGATCGTTTGATTCGATGGAATTCAGAGGATTGAGCGATGGATCGGTTCGCGGAGTGGCGCGCGTGCTACGCCGGCTCGCGGAGAGCCTCGGCCGCCCGATGCTCCCGGTAGTGCCGATAGGTCACCGTCAGGATGGCGACGACGGGGATCGCGAGGAAGATTCCCGCGAGGCCTCCGAGCTCCGCGCCGCACAAAATCGCGAAGATGACCGCGAGCGGATGCAGGGGAATGCCCCTCCCGATGATCTTCGGATACACCACGTAGTCCTGCACCGCCCGCAGCATGACCAGAAAGATCACGACCGTCGCCGCCTGCCCCCACGAGTGGAATGCCGCGAAGCTCGCGGCCACGAGCCCGACCGCCAGTGGGCCTGCCAAGGGAATGAACTCGAGCAGGCCGGCGGCAATCCCCAGCACCACTGCGTAGGGAATGCCGATCGCGACGAACCCGGTCGTGCAGACGACGCCAATGAGTAGGCAGGCAGTGACCTGGGCGCGGATGTAGGCGGCCAGCGTTTCGTTGAGCTCGCCCACGAACGCGACGCCGCGCGATCGCAGACGTCCCCGGGGCAGAAGCCGCAACGCGAGATGGCGCAGAAGCCGGGCGTCCTTCAACAGGAAGAACGCCAGAATCGGCACGAGCATGAGCCACGGCAGGTACGTCAGCCAGCCCCCGACCCGCGGAAGCAAATCGCCGGTCAGGTACTGTTCGCCGGAGCTGACCCCCTGGTGCACCGCTCGATCGAGCGCCTCGCGGACTCCGCCGGGAAGCACGCGGGTCTGATAGCCCGCCTGCCAGAGGCGCCACTGGTTCTCGGCACGTGCGAGGTAGCCGGGAGTCTCCTGGGCCAGCGCCGCGATTTCGCGATTCAGGATCGGAAGGAGCAGGACGACGGCCGCTGCCAGGAATCCCACGATGGCCATATAGACCGCGCCGATCGCCAGCGGAAGCGGAAGCGCGAATCCTCGGGCAAGGATCGGCCGGCGCAGCACGCGGACCAGGGGAGCGACCAGATACGCAAAGAACACCGCCAGGATCAACAGAAGGAGAACGCTGCTCAGGCGGTACAAGGCCCACAGCGCGATCCCCGCGCCGAGCAGGACGAGCAACACCTGGAGCGTCGCGCGAACCACGGAACGCGATGCGGTCGCGGCAGCCGCGGATCGCGACACGGCCGTCGGGCCCGAGCCTTCAGCCCGCGCGCTTCTCAGAGCGCTCCGCGAGCGCCCGCGAGCCGCCTATTGGGCGACATGCATATCTCCGATCGCTCCGTCTCCGCGGTTCCTTCGAGCCCCCACGGTCTCGCGAATCCGCCGGCGCGTCAGCTCGATGACGGATTGCGGCGTCTGCACCAGGTGGCGGGCCAGACCCAGGAACCCCAGAAGCCCGATGAGCCACTTGGTGGGATCCCACTGGTACCAACGAATGCCGTTGCGAAAGTCGGACGGGAACTTGTGATGGAAGTTGTGGTACCCCTCGCCGTTCGTGACGAAGGCGAGCAGCGCATTATCGCGTCCGGAGTTTTCCTCCGTGTAAGGCCGCGTGCCGTAGAGATGCGCGACGGAGTTGACCAGGAAGGTCGTGTGGTGAATCAGCACGATCCGAAGAAATCCGCCCCAGAGCAGCCCCCCGAT
>JBDTXY010000020.1:0-16640 GCA_040005945.1 Acidobacteriota bacterium | reverse complement strand
GACGGTGAAGGGCACCATCTTCATTTCCTCGGAGACTTCCGAGTACTTCCGGCCCATGAAACGTTTGACCGAATAAACGGTGTTGGCGGGATTGGTGATGGATTGCCGCTTGGCGACCTGCCCCACCAGGCGCTCACCGGTCTTGGAAAATGCCACGACGGACGGGGTGGTTCGGTTGCCTTCCGCGTTGGGGATGACGACCGGATCTCCGCCTTCCATGACGGCGACGCACGAGTTCGTGGTGCCGAGGTCGATTCCAATGATCTTGTTCATCTCTATGCTCCTCTCTGACTCTGATTCGGAGGGCGAAGATAGAATATGAGTCTAATAATGTCAAGTATCAAATGGTTAGTTTCTAAGTCTATTAGACTCATGTACTAGCTCACTCGACGACCAGAACTCCCGGGCGCAAATCCTTCGGAATCGGCCGGGAAGGGGCCGGGCGCAGCTCCGACACGGGGGCCAGGCTGCGCTCCAGGGAGAGATCCAGATCGATCTGCCCCAAGGCGTTCTTTCCATAGAGCCCGAACTTTCCATCCTCGGCCCGCAGGATGTACCGATAGAACCGTCCGTAAGGATCGGTCAGCCCCTCCTCATCCAGAATCCCGGCGACGACCAAATCCTCCAGGTTCTTGGGATAGCGGCCGCTGGAATCGTAGTAGATGCGCACCGCTCGCTCGATGGAGACCGCGCGATTGAGCGAGACGGCTTTGGAGAGCTCCGCGGTCAGGCTCTGGGTTCCGGCCGGCCCCACGAACAGGTTGGCGGGATTGCGCGGGCTCCATCGCACCGAAAGCCAGATCAGGAGTCCCAACGCCACCCATAGCGCCACCGATGCGAACGTGATGCGGCTTGGCCGACGTGCCACGGGAGGCGGCAGCGGGGCAATCGGCTCGAGCTCCTTGGCCTTTCCGAGCTCGATCAAGTGCCGCCCCAGAAGGTCGGCAGTTCCCTTGAGCACCTCGAAGTCGGAAAGGAAGGCGCGCTCCATGATGTCCCCGACGGTGCGCTTGCCGTCGATCCATCTCCAGGCTTCCGCTTCCGCGCGGGAAACCGACAGCGTGCCTTCCGGAGGGTTCTTCTCGCCGACGACGAGCTTGAGCTCCTCGACCCCCGGCGCCCTCCGGTACGTCCCCATGAGGGACCCGACCTTCTTCTCGAAGAGCGGCCACTCGTCGACCATCTGCGCGGCTTCCATGAGGATCGTGTCGGTGGAGACCGGCGCCATGTGATCCGCGTCGTAGTCGACGATGCCTTCCTGGCTGAAACGGAATCGCCCGTCCGGCCAACGGAAGGCCGTGTAGACGATACGGGCGATCTGGAGTCTCAGCGCCTCGCGCAGCTCCTGCGGCTCGACCAACCGCTCACGGACCAGCAGGAATCCCATGCGCTGCTGGGTTTCCTTCTGGATGTCCAGGATGTGGTCCAGCTGCTCCTGCGTGACGTAGCCAGCGCGGATCAAGAGGTTGCCCAGGCGATTCTCGAGGCGGCGCACCGCCGATTCGGCGGCCACCACGTGGCCCCCGAGGAAGGAGATCGTGATCGTGTCGTCCTCTCCCTCGACGACGAGGACCCCGGTCTTGCGCTGCAGCCCGAGCATCTGAAAGATGTCGGTCAGCGAGAAGACCTTCAGCGTTCCTTCAAGACCCAACGGCAACCCTCCTGGGCGCCAGCTGTGCGCGCAGCCAGACCAGTAGCGCGAACAAGGCCCCCGCCACGACCGTGGCGCGAATGGCTCCGGTCGGCGGCAGGGTCATGGGATCGAACCACTTCTCGTCCAGGACCGCGGCGGCGAGTCCAAGAAAGAACAGGAACAGCGTCGCCGCGCCCACGAACGGCCGCTCCTCCCCGAAGGCGCGCGATCCCGGGAGCAGCAGCGAGGCGATCCGAGACCAGCGGTTGCGCCACGTCGCCCGCCGGTGCATCGCGCGCGTCTCGGCGATCTGGACCTCGAGGTCTACGTTTTCCTTCCGCAGGTACATGCGCGCACACATCATGCAGTAAAGCGCCGGGTCGCCGTATCGGCGGCAGCGGTTGCACAACGCACGGCCGCAGCGGCTGCACTCGGTCGCGAGGCGATGCTCCCCTCGCCGGGCCGACAGAAACGCTCCCAACATCCAGGCCGCCAGCGGAGGCAGCGACCAGGGAAACAACTCGCTCCAGGGCCCCGCGGCGGTTCCGTGGCCCGGCAGGCGCCGGCTCTTGGGCTGGGCGTTCCATCGCTCGACCCTCGCCCGCGCTCGCTTGATCGTATAGCCGGCCGAGACCACTCGCGAGAGCGTGGGGTTGTTCGCCCAGCTGCTGACCTGCGAAGCGGAGATCTCCCGCGCCTTGGCGATCGCCTGGGTCTGTCCCTCGAAGTCGTAGGCCTCCCCGCGCGCCAGCGACAGGTTGTAATAGACGTCGGCCGCACCGGGCGACCGCTTGGAGGCCTCGATGTAGTCGCGAATCGCCTCGCCGAAGTCTCCCTCGGTGAAGTGCACGTTGCCCCGATTCAAGATCGGCCGGTAGTCGCTGGGATCCGCTTCGGTGGCGCGGTTGTATTCGGTCTGCGCGCGTTCCATGTCTCCGGCGCGCTCGGCGAAGACCCCGAGCAGGAACCACACGTCGGAGTCCTCCGGAAAGACCGCCGAAGCCTGACGCAGACCGTCCTCGGCGCTGGCGTCCTCCCGGCGCTCGGCCAGGTCGACGGCCGCCACCAGGAGCGGAGACCGTTGCTGGATGTTCTCCTGGGTGATCCAGGCCATCAACGGCGGCACCAGGGCCAGCGTCACGTAGCCCAGGGCCAGGACCCTCCGCTCCGGGGTGCGGGCGTAGGGAAAAATCAACGCGCCCCAATACAGGATCAACCAGATCGGCCCCAGCCCGACGAAGACCGGAATTCCCAGGATCAGCAGTGCGAACGGAAGGGCCGCGCTGCGGCCAACGAAGCGATTCCCGCTTTCCCGCAGGTCATGCATCGCGCGCGGGGCGTGCGCCACGGCGAGCGCCAGGATGGACGCCAAGAGCGTTGCGCCGGCGGCGGCCGAGGCCCACAGGCAAACCAACGAGAAAATCGCCATGCGCGACTCGTGCGTCGCCAGCAACGACGTCCCCACATCCGGCAGCGATCGGAGCGCTTCGAGAATTTTCCCTTGCCGCACCTGAAACGACAGGCGCGCCGCCAGCGCGTCGGGATTGGCGTCGTCCAGCAAGAGCGCCGCGTCGTAGGCGCGGCCGGCGCGATCGGAGGCGTGGAGCTTTTCGGCGCGGCGTCCCAGGTAGACCGCGGTGCGCGAGAAGTCGGACAACCGGTGCACGCCGACTTTTCTGGCCGCCTTGATCATCCGGTCCAGCGCTTTGGAGGCCGCCGCCGCGTCGTTCTCGGAATAGGCGGACAGGAATTCGAACCAGTTCGAACGGTACAGGCTGCGCGTCACCGGTGGGGGCAAGGGCGAGAGGGCCTCCTGCGCCGTGACGGGCGCCGCCATGAAGGAGCCCAATGCCCACACGGCGCCCGCCGCCGCAAGCCCAACCCGAGACCACTTTCGGCAGCGGCGTCCCCGCGGCGACCCGTCGACGATATTTTTCAAGAGGCTCCGGGGGATGCGAGCCGCACCGCCCGCCGTTGCCTCAACGATGCCGCCACGGCTATCGCTTGGGCTCCGCGCCCGGCGGAGTCGTCGCCTCGACGAAGGCCATCCTCAGCTCGTAGAGCACGCGGGCGAGCAGATCCGACTCTTCGACCGTCGCGTTGCCGCGCGTCTTCTGTTCGAGCACCGCCAGCCAATCGATCATCTGCCGCGCCACGGCGGGATCCCGCCGGCGCGCGCCCGTGGGATCGGGCACCATCCCCAGGGCGGCGTACGCGGTCGTGCCCAGGGAACGGATGATCTCCAGCAACCCCCCCTCCTCTCCGACCGCGGCCGGGGATGCGGGCCCGTCGCTCGCGGGCGTCCGCGTGGGCTTGGGCGGCGCGGCGGCGGGAGGCGGCGGCTGGAGAGGCGGCGGCTTGACAGGCTCCTCGCGCTCCTCGGCTTCGTAGCCCGGGCGCAAATCCCCCTCAGGCGTGAACATCCTGCGATCGACGACGCGGATTGGCTTCTCCTCTTCCGTCATACCTTCCGTCCTGTTCCGGGGTCCGTAAATCTTAACCGAGAACTCGCCCCAGAGGCCTCGGTGGCAGCCCGCGAGTATGATCCGCCGGATGTCCGACGCCATGGACCGGCTCATCGCGCTGGTGGCCCGACTTCGGCGCGACTGTCCGTGGGACCGGGAGCAGTCTCTGGAGACCCTCCAGACGTACTTGCTGGAGGAGACCTACGAAGTGCTGGCCGCCCTTGACCAGCAGGACCCCGAGCCATTGCGTGATGAGCTGGGAGACCTGCTCTTCCAGATCCTCTTGCTCGCGCTCCTGGCAGAGGAGCGCGGATGGTTCGGCATCGACGAGGTCGCGCAACGGGTCACCGACAAGATGATCGAGCGGCATCCCCACGTGTTCGGAGAATCTCCCCCCTCCGGCAGCGCGGAGGAGGTCAAGGTTGCCTGGGAGCGGCGCAAGCGCCGCCAGCCGGGAGCGCAGGAGGATCCGCTGGGCTCCCTACCCGCGGCGCTGCCCGCCTTGGCAACCGCCTACCGCCAGACGCTGCGCGCGGGAGACCTGGGCTTCGACTGGGAACGGGACGCCGACGTGGTCGCCAAGATCCAGGAGGAGCTGGCCGAGTGGCAGGCGGCGCAGAGCGCGGGCGACCCCGAGGCGGAGGTCCACGAGATCGGCGATCTGCTCCTCTCGGTCGTCAATCTGGCCCGCCGCCGCAAGATCGATCCGGAGAGCGCGCTCAGACAAGCCAACGGAAGATTTCGCCAGCGCTTCGCCCAGGTCGCAAGGCTCACGCGGGAGAGCGGACGGGATGTGTCGGAGGTGGGGATGAAGGAGTTGGATGAATATTGGGAGGAGGCGAAGAAGTCACAATTTTAGATTTTGGATTTTAGATTTTGGATTGAAGCCGTTTTCCGTAATCCAAAATCTAAAATCCAAAATCGAAACTACTTCGCCAACTCACTCACCTTCACCAACCTCACTCCTTCTTCCTCCTGCAGTCTCGGAAGCTCGCGCTCCAAAACGGACAGCGTGACCGGATACGGATGGCCGATCGCGACCGCGAACTGCTCCTGCCTCGCCCGCCGAAGCAGCTCGGCGACCTGCGTCCGGACCGAACCTTCGTTGATGGCGTCGTCTAAGAAAATCCGCCGGGCCACCGTTCGCACAGAACCCTCCGACGCGGTTCGCTCGGCCACGGTGGCGTCCGTGGTCCGGCTATCCAGAAAGAAAAGGCCCCGCGCCGACAGGACGCGGGTAACCGCGCGCATCACGCGCGCATCGGCCGTCGCGGCCGAGCCCATGTGGTTGTTGACGCCGACCGCGCCCGGCACGGAAGCCAGATCCGCCTGGAGGGTCTCCGCGATCTGGTCATCCGACTGGGACTTCAAGACGACGCCCGGACCGGGGCGAACTTTGGGATAACCCTCCGGCTCCATCGGCAGATGGAGCAGGACTTCGTGCCCCGCCCGGGAGAGCGTGCGCGCGGCCTCCGCGCTGAATCGCAGGTCCGGCAGCACGGCCCCGGTCACGGGCTGCGCCCATCCCGCAATCCGCAGCACCGGCGCCATCTCGTTGCCGAGGTCATCGATGACGATCGCGATCCGCGGCGCGACGGGACTTGCTTTCGTGCGCTCCTCGGGCCGGGGCGTGCGGAAGACCGGAGGGACCGTGCGTGCGCGGGCGGGAGTCGTCGGCCGCCGCGTCGGACGGGGCGGCGGAGCCGGCGAGGGCGCGGGCGGACAGGACTTCAGATACAACGCCGCCGCCAGCAACAGAGAGAGAAGGGCGAAAAAGCTCGTTGCCGGCGTGAAGCGGCGCGCGCGGCGGCTCAAGCGGGGCAAGTCAGGATGGGGCGCGCCGGCCGAGGTTCAACGCGGCGCGCGGGCGGCACTACGCAGCCTGGCGTGCGGGCGTGTCGCCTCGGGCGAGCTCTAGGCCCCGCTGGAGGATGCGGTCCGGTTCGGCGTTCTCACCCGGAAAGACCACGACGCGCTCATCGGGAGACAGTCCCTTGCCGCCGAGCACCTGGCCCGACGGGGATGCGTAGCGCCCGACCGTCATGAACAGGCTCCCGCCTTCCGCCGTGGGCACGTTTCTTTGAATGATCGCCATGCCGACCGTCGTCTCACCCACCGTGGTCGCCTTGGCGCGGTCGTGGAGCGCCGCGGCGAAGACCTCGGAGGGCCCCGCGGTGGAGTCGTCCATCAGGACGATCGTGCGACCCTTCCAGATCGATTCGGCCTGCGTCTCCAGCGGCTTCGCCACGGCCTTGCGCGTCACGACGCTGGCGATGGGCCCCTTGCCGACGAACAGCGCCGCCACGGAAGCGGCATCCGCGATCTCGCCGCCGATGGATCCCCGCAGATCCAGGATGACTTTCGAAATCGAGCGGCGCTGCGCCTCCTCCAGGTCGCGGCGCACGGCGGCCGCGGCCGCAGGCGTGAAGGAAGGAATCTTGACGATGGCCACGTCGCGTTCCCATTTCGTGGTGGGAGCCGGAGGCTCGAACTTCGCCCGGCTGACGGAGAGCGTGAGGCGTTTCTCGTCTCCTCCGCGAAACACCCCGAGCTGGCACGAGGAGCCCTCCGGACCGTCGAGCGCGGCCTGGATCTTCCACATGGGAGCGTTGCGGAGACTCTTGCCGTCCACCGAGTCGAGAAGGTCGCCGGCCTTCACCCCGGCCTTCTCCGCGGAGGAGCCCGGCAATGGAGCGACGACGTACGGGTAGCCGGCGCGCCGCGCGAAGACGATTCCGGGGCTCGTCGCGCCCGCGGACTGTTGCGCCTTGTAGGCCGCCATGGAAGCGGCCGGCACGTAGTAGGAGAAAGGATCCAGCGCGTCGGACATCCCGTCGTAGGCGCCCTCCAGGAGGGTCTTGGATTCGGTCGGCTCGACGTAGTTGCTTCGGGTCAGGGAGAAGACCTCGGAGAAGATCGAGAGGGCCTGCGTGGCGGGGTCCCGTCCTGCTCCTTCGGGCCCGGTGACGGCCCGCAGCGACGCCAGGGCGCAGATCGAGACGACCACGAACAGGGCGCGGGCGCGATGGGATCTCATCATGGCGATGGTAACACCGGCCCTTGGGTCGGGCATTTCATCGGAGCGGGGCTAATCCGTAAGCGGTCAGCAGCCAAGGAGTTTGAGAATCTCCCCCATCCGGTGCCTCCCGTGTCCGTCCCGTCAGCGCAACCAGGCGATCGGGTCCGTCGCCTTCTGGCGGTCGCGGACCTCGAAATAGACTCCCGGCTCGTCGCGGCCCGGCCCGAATCCGGCGAGCCCCACGGGCGTGCCCACCGCGACGGGCATGCCCGGCTTGACCGCGACACTCTGCAGCCACGCGTAGAGGGAAAGCATGCCGTCGCCGTGATCCAGGATGACCAGGTTCCCGTATTCGGCCAGCCACTGCGCGTAGACCGCCTTGCCCGCATAGACGGCGTTGACCGGCGTCCCCTGCGGCACCGCCAGCGCGATGCCGTTGGAGAAGGTCCAGGTATCGAAGCGGGGATGGCGGTGCCTTCCGAACGTCTCGACGATCGTGCCGCGCGCGGGCCAGTCCAGGACTCCCTTCCACGGCCGAATCCCTCCGGAGGGGCTGACGGGCTCTTCGCCGGACTGGCGCGCGAGCGTTTCGAGCAGCCGTTCCAGCCGCGAGGCCTTGTCGGTCAGCACGGAGACTTCGCGGCGCTGCGATGCCGACTCGGCCCGCTCCCGGTTGAGCAGCCGCTGCCGCTCGACCTTCAGCGTCGCGACGCGGGTCTCTTCTTCACGGCTCCGCGCGTAGAGGCGGTCGATCTCGACCTCGAGCGCCTGCTCGTGCAGCAGATCGGTCTGCAGCCGCGCCTCGGCGTCGCGGTGCTGCCGGAGGAGCCGGCCGTCTCGGCGCGCGAGGCTGTCGAGCCGCTCGATCGAGCTCAAGAACGCCGGCAGGTCCTTGGCCTCCAGCAGGACGCGGAAATAGCCGAAGCGTCCGAACCGCTGGAGCAGGCGCGCGCGCGTCAGAAGCGCCTGGCGCGTCTGCCCCGCGGCCGCGGAGGCGGCGGCCCTCTCGGCGGTCACCGCGGCCAGGCGCCCGGCGAACTCCTGACGCGTTGCGGCGACGAGCTCGCCTTCCCGGGTCGCGATCTCCAGCCGGAGCTCGAGACGGGCCAGCTCTTCGGCCAGCGTCGCCGCCTTCTTCTCGCTCTGGGTCAGCTTGTCCTTGAGCTTGGAGATCCGGCGCTGCAGACGGTCGAGGTCCCCCTGGCGGTCGGAGCTGGCGGGCGTGACGGGCTGGTCGGCGAGAACGGAAACGGCACAGAGACAGAGCGCGAGCCAGCTCCAGGAGCGCACGACCGAATTTTAAGCCACCCTCGCAACGTCCTCCGGAGCCCCGCGTGATAGCCTGCGCTCGCCCGCGATGCCACCGACTCCCCGCACCCGCCCGGGGCGAGCGCTCCTCTCTTGGACCCTCCCGGCAGCCGTTGTCTTCGCGGCGCTGGCGCCGGCGTCCCGGCGGCCCGAGCCGGACCCCCAAAAGCCTTCGGTCCTTCTGATCACGCTGGACACGACCCGGGCGGACCACGTCGGCAAACGAGAGGGCCAGGCGTCGCTGACGCCGAACCTGGACTCCCTGGAGCGGCGCGGGACGCGCTACGTCAACGCCGTCACCGTCGCGCCGCTGACGCTGCCGGCGCACTGCTCCCTGTTGACGGGCCTGACTCCCGCCGCGCACGGCGTCCGGGACAACGGCGTGGCCGTGCTCTCCGCGCAGAGCCCGACCCTGGCGACCGCGCTCGCGGCCCGGGGATACGCGACCGGGGCCTTCGTCTCCTCGCGCGTCCTGGACCGGCGATTCGGACTGGATCGCGGCTTTGGCACCTACGACGACCAGATGGTGGCCGAGTCGATCGGGGAGCACGGCTATCCCGAGCGCGACGCCAGGGCGGTCACGACCGCCGCGCTGGCCTGGGCCGCGAGGCAGCCCCCCGGGCGGCCCTACTTCCTTTGGATCCACTACTACGATCCGCATTCCCCCTATCAACCGCCGGGGGACTGGAAGGATCAGACTCCCGCCCGCCGGTATGCCGGTGAGGTCGCGTTCATGGACTCGGAGGTCGGCCGTCTCCTGCGCGAATTGCCCAAATCCGCGGGAGGCTGTCTCATCGCCGCCGTGGGCGACCACGGCGAAATGCTGGGCGAGCACGACGAGAAGGAGCACGGCATCTTCTTGTATGGGGGGAGCCTCGCGGTGCCTCTGATCCTGGCGGGGCCGCGGGTGCCCGCGGGGCGCCAGGTCCGCGAGCTCGTCGGCACTCGCGCGCTCGCCGCGACGCTCTTGGCGCTGGCGAATCTTTCCGAGGAGGCCCGAGCCTTCGGACCGGCCTTGCCGGGCGTCGGCGTCGCGGCGGCCGCCTCGCCGCAGGCGGTCTATAGCGAAACGTACCTGCCCGCGAATACCTACGGATGGAGCCCGCTGCGCGCCGCGACCGACGGCCGTTGGCGCTTCATCGCGGCGCCCCGCCCCGAGCTGTACGACCTCGTGAAGGATCCCACCGAGTCGCGAAACCTCGCCTCCGAGCTCCCGCAGGAATCCGCCCGATTGCAACGCGTCGTCGAGCAGGCGGAGTCGGGGGCGCGCCCGACCGTCTCCGCCGACCCGGACCCCGAGCTGGCAGCGTCGCTGCGCAGCCTGGGCTACCTGTCGGGTGCGAGCCCGCAGCGCGCCGACGGCCTCGACCCCAAGGACGGCATCCGCCTTCTGAAGGAGTTCGAGGAGGCGCGCGAGTTATCGCGGGCGGGTCGCTCCTCCGAAGCCATCTTGAAGCTGGAGAGCCTGGTCCGCAGGAGCCCCGGCAACGTCCCGTTCCTCATGCGGCTGGGCGACGCGCAATTGGCGGGAGGAATGGCCGAGGAGGGGTTGAAGGCGCTAACGTACGCGGTCACGCTTTCGCCGCGGCTGGACTTCCTGCACGTCCGGCTGGCCCAGGCGTGCGCGGAGCTGGGCCAGGTGGGACCGGCCCGCAACGAATACGCCCTAGCGCTCAAGCTCAACCCGCGGTCCGCGCCGGCCTGGTCGGGCTTGGCCGAGATCGCGCGAACCACGGGAGGCCCGCTGGAGGAACGGAAGGTCCTGCAGGAATGTGAAGCCGCCGGGACGCGCAGCGCGACGCTGCTCCGGCGGCTTTCCGAGATCGAGGCGGCGCTGGGCGACCGGGCGGCCGCGCAGCGCCACGCCGCCGAGGCCGACCGGCTCACCGTGGAACGGGGCGGGGACGCGGCCGCGGAAAAAGGGTCCGCCCACCGGCCAGAGACTCTGCGCTAATCCGATGTTCCGGGATCGGGTCACTCCCATCGTGGCCGCGGCGCTGGCGGCCGCGCTTCCCCTGGGCCCGGCGAGCTGCCGCGTGAAACCGGCGCCGGCGCCGCCGGCCCGCGCCGCGACCAACGTTCTTCTGATCACGGTGGACACCCTGCGCCCCGACGCCCTGGGCTTCGTGTCGGGCGGCAACAGCACGCCGGCGATCGATCGGATCGCACACGAAGGGTTCGCGTTCGCCTCCGCGGTTTCGGCGGTTCCGCTAACGTTCCCGTCGCACTGTGCCCTCATGACCGGCCGCCTTCCCCGCGCCCTGGGGCTTCGGGACAACGGCCAGGTCCTGGCGGCCGACGCGCAGACTCTCGCCGAGCGGCTGAAGATGCGCGGGTACGCTACGGCCGCGTTCGTGTCCGGGTATCCCCTGGCTTCCATCTTCGGGTTGGACCGCGGCTTCACCCTCTACGACGACGCCTTCACCTCCGGCGGCTCCGAGGAGCCCGAGCGCGCCGCGGGAGCCACGGTCGCCGCCGCGCGCGCGTGGCTGGCGACCGCCCGGCCGCCCTGGTTTGCCTGGGTCCATTTGTACGATCCGCACTATCCCTATGATCCGCCAGCGGCGTACCGGCGGCCGGGTCCGCGCGGCGCATACGACGGAGAGGTGGCGTACGCGGATTCGGCCATCGGGCAGCTGCGCGCGTCCATCGAGGCGCTTGCGCCCGCGAGCACACTGACAGTCTTCGCGGGCGATCACGGCGAATCTCTGGGCGAGCACGGCGAGGGAACGCACGGCTTCTTCATCTACGACAGCACCGTGCTGGTGCCTCTGATCTTCCGGTTTCCGGGCCGCGTGGCCCCGGGCGCGAGCGCGGCTGGCGCGCGCCTGATCGACGTCGTCCCGACCGTGCTCGCGTTGCTCCAGATCGCGCCGGCGGAGGGTCTGGACGGGGCCAGCCTCGCGCCGTTCTTCACCAACCCCCGGGCCTCCGCCCAGCCGGCTTACGTCGAGACGTATCAACCCTGGTTGTCCTACGGCTGGTCGCCGCTGTCCGCGATCCGCGCCGAACGTTGGAAGCTGATCGATGCGCCGCGTCCCGAGCTCTACGACGTGCGGTCGGATCCGGGAGAGCGGCAGAACCGCCTCGAGCAGGCGCCGGAGGAGGTCCGGAAATTGAAGACGCTCCTGCGGCAGACGCGGGCAGCGCCGGCCGTGGCCGTGCGGCCCGCGGCGGATCCCGAGGCGCTGGCGCGCTTGCGCTCTCTGGGGTACCTGGGCGGCAGCTCGCCGGAGGCGGAGCCCCCCGCGCAGGGACTTCGCGATCCCAAGGACGGAGCCGCGATCCGCGAGCTCTTGACCAAGGCGGACGAGCTGCTGCGCCGGGGACAGCCCCGGGGCGCCGCCATCGCGTTCGAGGCCGCGCTGGAGCACGATCCGGACAATCGCTTCGCCTTGCACCGTTCGGGAATCGCGCTCCTGGCCCTCGATCAGGTGCAGAAGGCCCTCTCTCGCCTCGAGAAGGCCGTCCGGCTGGATCCCAATCAGCCGGAGGCGCGCTGGGCCTTGGCGCAAGCCTGCACGCGCGCCGGCCGGCACGAAGCCGCCACCGCGCAGTGGAAGGAAGTCACGCGGCTCCAGCCCCGCCGCGCCGAGGCATGGGCGAATCTGGGGTCCTCCTTGGGCCGCAGCGGAAAGACGCGCGAGGCCGTGCTGGCGATATCTCACGCCGTGGAGCTTTCCCCCGGCAAGCCCGAGCTGCTCGCGCGGCTGGCGTTCGCCGAATACGGAGCCGGGCAGCTCGAAGAGGCCGCCCGCCACCTGTCTGCCGAGGCCCAGGCGCTGCCGGCCGAGGGTTTTCATCATTCCGCGGCTCTCGGAATCCTGTTGGTCCAGCTCGGGCGGACCGCGGAGGCGCGGCCGTGGCTGATCCGAAGCCGGCGCGATGAGGCCGAGTACGGGGAGGCGCGGTTGGACCTGGCGATCCTCGAGGCTCAGGCCGGACGTGAGGGGGATGCGCGGCGCGCCCTCGCCGAGGCTCTGCGCGCGTCCCCGGCGCTGCGTGTTCGCGCGCGCGCCGACAGACGACTGGTGCGCTTGTTGCCCTAGCTCGTGTCCCGGATACAGGAAATTGAACGCAGAGGCTAAACGTTCATTAAGCGCGCATCTCTATCGAAAGTTAGTTGCAAATCCTTTCTCGTCTGGGTAGATTCCGTCCACCATCTCTAAAATTGTTTCGGAAATTCGACCGGGCAAAACGGAGGCGGACAGCACGTCCGCGGTCTATTTTCTCCCAAGGAGGAAGGGTTCCATGAACCGAGCCACGGCTAGGATATTGCTTCTTGCCTGCGTGTTCACGGGTCTGCAAGCGCTCCCGCTCCGCGCAATCGTGATTCCCAGGAACTCGCCGGCGCGAGAGAAGACGTTTAGTCATCCGGACCTTCACGTGCGCGAATGGCAGCAGAAGGTCAGCGAGCTTTCGGGGGCGGCGGCCGCAACCGCCATCCAGGAGCTGTCCAGGCTGGGCGTCGCGCCCGACTCGGGCTTCTACGATTCCCGCGTCACGCGCTTCACGTCACTGATCCTGAGTGAGCCCATGGTTCCCGGTTCCGGCGCGGGGAATACCCTCCGCTGGTCGGGTTCTAACGCCAAACCATCGGATTCCGCGGTCCAGGATCAGGCCTGGAGCGCGGTCAGCGAGTTCCTGACCCGACACCAGCCGGAGCTTCGGCTGGATCCTTCCGAGTTCGGGACGCCCCGCGTCACCGCCCTGGAAAAAGGCAATCTGATCTACGTGTATGTCCCACGGGTGGTGGGCGGCGTTCTGGTGCGAAACAGCTCGATCGGCGCCACGATCAATCACGGCAACCTCGTCCTGCTGGGACTTCAGAACTGGGGCGACATCACCACGGCGGTGGCCCCCGCGATTTCTTCCGAAAAGGCGCGTGCCGTCGTCGCCGCGCATGCCGCCCCCCTCGAGCTCCGCTTCGGGAAGGAGGCGCATCTCGAGTTCATCCCCGTTTCTCCCAACGACACCCTGTCCTATCGTCTGGCCTGGATCGTGTCCGTCAAGCTGACGGGAGACTCCGGAAATTGGGAAGGTCTCGTGGACGCGCACACGGGCGAATTGCTCGCCTTTGAAGACCGCAACGACTACGTTCAGCGCCGAATCCTGGGCGGTGTCTATCCCATCAGCAACGATCAGCGTCCCCCGGACGGCCTCGAGCAGGCTGGTTGGCCGATGCCCTATGCCGATATCCTGAGCGGGCCCGACACGACCTATACCGACCAGGGCGGCAACATCGGCTGCATCACCGGCAGCATCTCGAGCAGCCTCTCCGGTCTGTTCGTGAAGATCTCCGACCTCTGCGGCGCGATCAATGAAACGGGCGCCGGCGACCTGGACCTCGGAAGCGGTCCGCTTCCCACGAGCACCGATTGCGCGATTCCGGCCGGTCACTCCGCCGGCGACACCAAGTCCGCCCGCACCGGGTTCTTCGAGCTCAACCAAGAGATCGCGCAGGCCAAGGGCTGGCTGCCGGACAACACCTGGATGCAGGGCCAGCTGACGGCGAACATGAACATCAACGACATCTGCAACGCGTTCTGGGATGGCAGCAGCGTCAATTTCTTTCGCTCTTCGGTCCCCTTCGGCTGCTCCAACACCGGCGAGATCGCCGGCGTCTTCGACCACGAATGGGGGCACGGGCTCGACAACAACGGGGTCAATCCGAACATCTCCTCGCCCGGTGAGTCCATCGCCGACATCACCGCGATGATGCGGCTGAATACTTCCTGCATGGGCCGCGGTTTCTTCACGACCGCGGTATGCGGCGGCTATGGCGATGCCTGCGACGGCACGCCGTTGACCGGCTGCACCGGCGTTCGGGATCTGGACTATCTCAACCATCGCTGCAATCTGCCGCACACGGTCACCTGGGCCACCAGCGGCTTTACCGGCGCACAGTGCCCCAGCGGGGCGCCTCCGTGCCCCACTGGATCCGGCACGCCCTGCGGCCGGGAGACTCACTGCGAAGGCATGGTCGCGGCCGAGACGGGCTGGGACCTCCAGTTCCGCGACCTGCGCGCGGCGCCGTTCAACTACGACGCCAACACCGCGCTGGAGCTCTCGGCGCGGCTCTTCTTCCTGGGAAACCAGACCATCACGAGCTGGTACACCTGCGCCGTGGGCGGCGGATGCGGAGCGACGGGCGGCTACCTGAGCCTCCTGGCGGCGGATGACGACAACGGCAACTTGAACGACGGCACGCCGCACATGACGGCGATCCGGGCCGCCTTCGAGCGGCACGAGATCCACTGCGCCACACCGGCCCCTCTCGACAGCGGCTGCGCGGGAGGACCCACCACGGCTCCCACCGTCAACGCGACCGCCATCGACAAGGGCGCCGTCGTCAGCTGGAACGCGGTCGCGGGGGCCTCCTCGTACAACGTGTATCGCACCGACGGAGTCCTCGCCTGCAGCATGGGAAAGATCAAGGTCGGCGAGACCTCGGACTTGACCTTCACCGAGGTCGGTCTCCAGAACGGCCGCACCTATTACTACAGCGTCGTTCCCGTCGGCTCCAACGAGTTCTGTTTCGGTCCGATGAGCGCGTGCTCCACCCTCGTGCCGGTGGCCGGAGCCAACCTGACCATCCTCGCCGGCTCGACGATTGGGATCGCCGGCGGAGACGGGGACCCCTTCCTGGACAATTGCGAACTCGGCACGCTGACCTTCACCGTCTCCAACAACGGCACCGGAACTCTGACCAACGTGCAGCTGGTGAACGTGACTCCCTTGACGCACCCGCTGACGGAAGTCACCACGACGCTGCCGGTGCTGGTGACGGCAAGTCTGGATGAGTGCAACAGCGCGCAAGGCAGCTTCGATTTCATACCCAAGGGAATGAGCTTCGGCGAGACCACGCAGCTCCTGATCGAGGTCACCGCCGACGAGCTCGCCGGCGGAACGCGCAGCCAGGTCGTCAGCGTCGTGGGAGTCGAGACCGACGCCTCGCCCGTGGCCTCGCGAACCTACAGCTTCGAGACCGACCTCCAGGGGTGGACGATCACCGACGGCATCTACTCGCGCAAGGCGCCGGGTGCCAACGGGACCGGGTTCCACCTGTCCTCGTCCGAGATGATCGACAACGCGTGCGACGTCATCGACTCGCCGACGGTGCGCCTGACGGCGACGTCGACCCTTTCGCTCTACAACAAGTACACCACCGAGAACCCCGTCCCGATTCCGTACGACCGGGCCAACGTCGGGATCCGCGACCTGGCCACCAACACGCGGACCACGATCGTGCCTTCCAGCGGAAGGCTCTACGATCTGCCCCAGCCCACCATCAACGGCACCTGCGTCACCAACGGCCAGGGCGGCTGGTCGGGCACCAACGCCTCGTTCGCCATCAGCAATTGGAACTCCGCGGCCGTCAACCCGGGCGGCACCTTCACCGGCAAGATCGTCGCGCTCGAGGTCGGTTACGGCACCGACAGCGGGCTTTCGCTCGCGGGCTTCGACTTCGACGAGGTGGTCCTGACCAACTTCGAAGAGCTCGGACCCGACACGCAGAGCGACGCCTGCGACGGGGTCATCGTCGCGGTGGGCGTGGAAGCGCTCGACGTGGACTCCGGCGGCAACGGCGTTCTCGAACCCAACGAGGTCGCGCTTCTGGAGCCGACCTGGACGAACTTGGGCAACACGGCCATCACCATGACCGGCACCGCCTCGAATTTCACGGGACCGGCCGGGCCGACCTACGCGATCCCGGACGACACGGCAGACTACGGCTCGATCGGGATCGGCCTCTCGCAGAAATGCGTGGATTGCTACTCCCTGCAAATCACCGCGGCTTCGCGCCCCGTGCAGCACTGGGATGCGACGATCGACGAGACCGTCAGCCCGATCGCTTCCTTCGGACAGGGTCCCGCGGGCGGAGCGCAGCCCTACACGCTGCACGTCGGCCAGAGTTTCACGGACGTCGATCCGAACATCGCGATCGATCCGTTCTATCCCGCCATCGAGACGATCTTCCACAACGGCGTGACGGTCGGCTGTCAAGACGGCACGGTCTATTGCCCGCTCCAGAACGTGCTGCGACAGGAGATGGCGGTCTTCCTGCTCAAGTCCTTCCTCACCTCGGGCTACGTGCCGCCGGTCTGCACGCCTCCGGGCGTCTTCGCCGACGTTCTCTGCCCCGGCCTCTACACCGATTGGATCGAGGATCTCAAGACCCGCAACATCACGGCGGGCTGTCTCGACGGGACGG
>JBDTXY010000019.1:0-16704 GCA_040005945.1 Acidobacteriota bacterium | reverse complement strand
GGGCTGGAAAAGTTGAACTGGATGCCCGAGTTGATCTCGGAGTTGGTCTGCCCCAGCACGACGGACAGGCCGCTTGTGACCAGGAACACACCCGTGGAAACCGCGGCCCTGCGATAAAGAATGCTCACATTCCCCTCCTCGGAATCAACGGAATCTGTCCCTAGCATAGCAGGAGGAAATCTCCAAGCGCGGAATCTTGACTCCTCGGAATCGACGTGATTTGCTGCCCGCAAGGCTCATCCAATTCCGGCGTGAGGCCGCTCTTTTCATGGCGTTCATGGCCGCTCTCCGCGGCGCGCTCGGGCGATCGGAGGAACGATGGACATCGCAAAGCTTTTCGCAACCCCGCAGTCTGGCCTCGCGTCGAAAGCGGTCCGGTTCCTCATCGCCGGTACCGTGCTCCTGGCGGTGTTCGGCGGATCCGCGGCTTTCGCGCAGACTGCCAACTTCGACTTCACGCCGATCGGGCCGGCGCCGGCCCAGGACGTCAACTTCTTCTACGAAGGCAGCGGCTGCGACGTGGGCTGCTCGCTGTTCTGGAACTACGGCGACGGGACCAACACGACGACGGTTTTCCCCGACGTGGACCCTGCCGCGAAGCAATACGCCGCTGGCAATTGGACCGTGGTGGTCACGGCGGCGCCCAGCGGTCTCACGTTTACGCGAGACATCGGCATCTCCAACAACCAGAACCCCATCACGCCGAACTTCTCGTTCAACCCGCCCGCGCCGCTCGTCGGCCAGACGGTCACGTTCACCGACACGTCGACCGGAGGCGATCCGGGACATTGGGACTGGGATTTCGCCGACGGGACGGCTCACTCCTTCCGCGAGAGCCCCACGCACCAGTTCCAGAGCGCGAACAACTTCCAGGTCACGCTCATCGTCAGCAACCAGGACGGCCCGCAGCAAATCACGATCGCGGTCCCGGTCGGGCTCCCGCCGACTCCCACCCCGACGCCGACGCCCGTCACGCCCACGAACACACCCACGATCACACCGATCGTGACTCCCACAACGACGCTGACCCCGTCGGTAACGCCGACAGGCACCGTCACGCCGCTGGCGTCCGCGACGCCCACGCTCACGCCGCCGCCGGGCGGCACGTTCACGCCCACGCGCACCAACACACGCACGCCGACGAAGACCCCCGTGACGGTGCCCCTGGCCCTGGCCGGCTACATTCCCGTCGCGGGCTCCCTGCCGGGCGACGCCGGGTCGTTCTTCAAGACTTCGGTGCAACTGCTCAATCCCGGCTCGACCACGACGGCGGGCAAGTTCGTATTCCATCCGGCGGGGAGCCCCGCAAAGCCGACGGACGCTTCGCTGACGTGGTCCCTGGTCCCGGGCCAGACCGCTTCCTTCGACGATCTCGTCGCGGCCATGGGCGAGCCGGGCATGTTGGGCAGCCTCGACGTCTACGTGGGGATCGGGCAGACCGTTCCGGTCGTCCTCGCCCGCGTCTTCGACGACAACGGAACGGCGGGCACGAGCGGCTTCGCGGTGCCGTTCGTCAAGCCCTCGGACGTTCCGCCCAGCGGCACCGGGTTCCTCATCGGGCCGTCGGACACGGTGCGCTTCCGCTACAACATCGGCGTCCGGACGCTCGCCTCCAAGGTGACGGTCACGGCCACGGTCCGCGACTCGGACGGCAACGTGCTCCACACCGTCACGAACGTCTACGACCCGAACACGTTCCTCCAGGTCAAGGCGTCCGATTTCCTGGGCTTCAGCCTCCGCAACAACGAGTCGATCCGCATCGCGTTCACCGGCGGCGGCCTGATCGTTTATGGCGCCACGATCGACAACACGACCAACGACGCGAGCACGCAATTCATGACCTACGGCACGACCGTTCAGTCGGCGCAGATGAACGAGGCCGGCGGCAAGAGCCTGCCGGCGCCGCTCTTAGTCGCGACGATCGTCGCGATGCTGGGCCTAGGGCTGGGAGCCGTCATCGCGAAGCGATAAGAGCAACGGCCTCCCGCTTCAGGGAACGGCGGGCGATGGAGGCGCCGTCGAGCGGAGTTCTCCGATCTCGTGGAGGATGGCCTCGACCAGCGCCTCGGTCGCCCGCTTGCCTTTTTCCCGGGTGGCCAGCGTCGCGTCGCCGAAGACGCCGGAGGGAGAGTAGGTCATCCCCTCTTTCTTCGGATCGCGGGTCAAGCCGCCTTTGCCGGGGTGGTAATCCTTGACGGCCTTGCCCATGTCGACGTCTTCCGGGCGCATGTAGAGCATCATCGAGGTCTCGATCTCGTCGGCGTGCGTGCCTCCCTCCTGCCGGGAGATCTGCTTTTCGATCGGAGACATGACCTTGAGCAGATCGGTGAAGCGCATCAGGATTCCGTCGGCGGCCAGGGTCTCGGCCGCGGGAGCCAGCGCGCGAAGTGTCGAGACGCCCGTGTTGAGAACGTAGAACCGCCGCGGGCCAAACCGCGAGAGGCCCCGGCAGATGTCCACGATGAGGTCCCGCGCCGTCTCCAGCCGGAGGCTCGTGGAGCCCGGGTATTCGATGAAGGCCGGATAGTAGTGGTAGTTGACCGTGGGGGCGATGACGACGGCCGCCTGCTCGCGAACCCGGTTCTTCAAGTACTCGGCCATCGAGAAGTCGTTCTTGAGCTTCAGGTGCGGGCCATGCTCTTTGGACTGCGCGCCCAGCGGGATGACGACGACCGCATCCGGCGTCAGCCGTTTTTCGGCCTCCACCCAGGTCAGGTCCTCCAGGAGAACTCCGGGCGAGGGGTTGGACTGGAGCGCGGCCGCCAGCAGGCCCGCCTGCCAAAGGGCGATCACCGTTTCCGCATCTCCTCCCCGGCCGCGGTGCGCATCAGACGCAGCCCCGGGGCGAGCTTGGGAATGCGCAGCTTCGCGAAGAGCCGTCCGTTGACGAACAGGACCGGAATCGAGTCCGACCACCGGCGCGCGAGCTCATCGTCGGAGTCCACGTCCACGATCTCCCAGTCGTGATCCTGACTCTCCAGAAGCCGGTCCACGTCCGCCCGCATCTGCTCGCAGAGGTGGCAGCCGGGCCGCGAGAGCAGCCGGAGCCGGATCATGACTGCGAGGCCGAAACCGGCTCGTCGGGATTGCGGGCGACGCGATAGACGTAGTCGAAGCCCGACAGGACCGTCGTCGTGGCGGCCGCGCCGAAAGCGATCTCCACGGCCGCCTGCGGCCAGTTCCAGAGATTCGCGCACAGCACGAAGAGCACGGTGATGATCAGCGTGACGGTCGTCACCTTGCCGACCCAGGTCGGCGGGAATCGTTTGCGGCCGAACGTCAGGATCAGCAGGAGCCCCACCAGCATCAGCAGAAAATCCCGCGACAGAACCAGGACCACGAGCCAGACGGGAATCTTGACGCGGCCGGGATAAGAGGGGATCGCCAGAAACACGTAGGAGGACATCAGCAGCAGCTTGTCGGCGATCGGATCCAGATAGGCGCCGAGGGCCGACTTCATGTCGAATCGGCGAGCCAGATATCCGTCGATGCCGTCCGAGATCCCTGCCGCCACGAACAGCCCGAGCGCGATCCCAAACCGGCCGTCCGCGATCGAGAGCAGGAAAAACGGCAGCGTGGCCAACCGGAGGAGGGTGATGAAGTTGGGAAGGGTCCAGGGACCCTTCAACGACGCCTCCATTCGTTCTCGCGCGCGCCCGCGGGCACGTCGGCCGGAACCCAGACGGTCGACCCCTGGACGCGGATCAGCTTGCGGTCTTCGAACTGCCGCAGCATCCGCGTCACGGTCTCTCGGGTCGCGCCGATGGAGTTGGCGATCTCCTGGTGGGTCGGCCGATTGACCACGAAGTAGCCGTCGACGGGAGGCTTCCCGGACTCATCGGCCAGGCGCAGAAGATACCGGGCCAGCCGGCCGCCCACGTCCCGCAGCGCCAGCGACTCGATCATGTCGTTGGCGCGGCGCAGCCGGGCGGAGAGGGTCTTGAGGATCTTCCTCGTGAGGGTGAAGTCGTGCTGGAGCACGGCCAGGAAATCGGTGCGCGTCAAGACCACGAGCTCCGAGTCGATCAACGCCGTGACCGAGGCGCTCCGCGCCTCGTCCTCGAAGAGCGCCATCTCCCCGAAGAATTCGCCGGCATGGAGATGCGTCAGGACGACTTCGCGGCCCTCTTGAGAGTCGACGAAGACCTTGACCTCGCCCTTGACCAGCACGAAGAACAGGTCGCCGGGCTCCGCCTCGCGCAGGATCGGCGCGCCGGCGGAATAGTGACGGACGGTCGCCAGCCGCGAAAGGGTCTGCAGCTCCGGCTCTTCCAGCCCGGCGAAGAGCAATACGCGTTCAAAAACCCCCGCGTCAATCACGGCTGGCAGCCTCCTCGATTGCGGATCGCAGCCGGTCCAGCCCCCGGGTCATCTCCGGACCGCCCACGAAAGTGCCTCCCGATTCTGACAGCAGTCCGCAGCGGGTGGCCAGGCGAATCGCGTCGGGCCCCGTATAGGCCGCCAGCCCCGCATGGGAGAGGCAGTCGCCCGCGTGGTCCGTTTTCCCGAGGAACACCGCAACGCGGAGCATCAGCTGGGCGGCCCCTCCGCGGCTCAGGTTGGCGTCGGGGCGAACCCGGTGCGTCTCCCTGTCGACGTCCAGCAGTCCGAGCGCGATGGCCCGCATCATCACCCGGCTGTCCCGGCGTTCGAGAACATCGGTCGCGACGATACCGGATCTGACCCTCGCTTCGCGCACCTCCGGAAACATCCACCATGTCAGCTGCGCGGCGCCCGCGCGGGTCAGCCGCCGCGCGCGGGCCGCTTGCCGCTCGGCGTCGGGCCAGTTGTCGATCCGAAACGCCAGCCGAGCCTCCGCCGCGCGCTCGCGCAGCCGGGGATCTCGCGCCGAGAGCCCTTCGAACACGACCACCGCCATCGAGTAATCCCCGGTTTCCAGGGCGAGATCGCCGGCGCGCTCTTCCGTGGCCTGATCGACACCCCCCATCGCCAGGGCGTCCCGGTAATGTCCCAGGGCGCGCTCCTTTTCACCGGCCGCGCACTCGACCTCCGCCGCCCGGGCTAAAACCTCCGCCGTGTCGGGATTCCAAGCGAGGGCCTGAGCGACTTTGACGCGCGCCACCTCGCGGCGTCCCTCGAGCGCGTCCCGCTGCGCGGCCGACAGGAGGGCGTCCGTGGCGGCGCCGCGCAGCTGCTCGGAACGCTGCGCGACGCCTCGCCGGCCCGGCGAGCGAGCCGTCGCGCGCTCGTAGAGCGGAAAGGCCGCGGGCAACTCCCCGGCGCCCGCGTACGCCTCTCCGCAGGCGGTCAAGAGAGGCAACGTGGGCTCGCCGTCCGATAGCGCTTCCCCGCAGAGCGGCACGGCGTCCGCGGGGAGATCGGCGAGAACCAATGCCTCGATGCGCCCGATCGCGGCCGCGCGGCGCGACGGCCCGTGGGCGGTCCGGTCGAACTCGCGCCCGGCTCGCTCCGGCTGGGCGGCGGTCAGAGCGCGCCATCCCAGCTCGATCGACTCCTCGAATGGTCCCGCGAGGCCCTCGCGAGGATCCAGAGGGAATCGATCGCGCGCGGCGGCCGGCGGGTGAGGCGCGCTCGCGCAGGAGCTCAACGCGAGGAGGACCGCGAGGAGCACCAACCGCAGGGGAAACCCCTCGCGCGGCGCCGCGAAGGGAAATCGGACGGACGGACGGAACGGAGGGTCAGGAGAAGCGAATCGGCCCCTCAAGGCAACCTCGAATCATGTGCTGGAAGGCAGACTCTCCGGACGGATCGACGCGATGGCGTGCTTGTAGATCATCTCCTCGCGGCCGTCGACTTCGAGCACGAGGGCGAACTTGTCGAACCGTCGCAGACGCCCCATGCGCTCCTCGCCCGAGGTCAGGCGCACGGTGACGGGGACGTTGTCCTTGCGCAGGTTGTAGAAGAACGAATCCTGAACATTGATCGGAGCCTTGTTCATTGCGTCTCCATGTCGGCCAGAAGGGCGAACGCCCTCGCGACGGCTTCCTCCGGGGCCACCCACTGGATGCTGCTCTCGCGGCCGAGCCACGTTCGCTGTCGTTTGGCCAGTGCCCGCGTCGCCGACACGATCCTCTCCTCCGCCTCCGCTCTCGAAATCTGACCGAGGATCCACTCTGCCACCTCCCGATACCCGATCGCTTGAAAGGAGTTCGAATCGGACTTGAGCCCACGTTCGATCAGTTGCCGGACTTCCTCGCCCCACCCGGAATCCAGCATCCGGCGAACTCGATCTTCAATCCTAACATGGAGTTGCGCCGGGGCCCGACGAAGACCGAGCCTGACGATGCGAAAGCTTCGACCCCAGGGATCCGACGCCGGCAGCCGGCACGAGGCGGGCGAGCCGGTCAGCAGCAGGATCTCGAGCGCGCGCAGCGTGTACTTCAGATTGCCCACGGGAATCCGCGAAGCCGCGGCCGGATCGTTCACGGCAAGGAAGCGATGGGCGGCCTGGCTGCCGCGGCGGCTCGCCCAGTCGGCGAGCCCCGAGCGGAGCGACTCGCTTCGGGCGGGACCCGGCGGAAGCCCGTCCAGCAAGGCCGCCACGTAGAAGCCGCTGCCGCCGATCACGATCGGCAGCGCGCCGCGCTCGAGGACCCCCGCAACGGCGGCACGGGCTTCGGCGGCAAAGCGCCCGGCGGAGAACGGCTCCTCCGGTTCTGCGACGTCCAGCATGTGGTACCGGACCTCGCGGCGCAGCTCCGGCGAGGGCTTGGCCGTCCCGATGTCCATGCCGCGATAGACGGCGAAGGCGTCCGCCGAAACGACTTCCCCTTTGGCGACCAGCGCAACCTCATGAGCGATCTCCGTCTTTCCGGAGCCGGTGGGCCCCACGACGAGAAGCAGGGCGGGACGGTGATCGCGCGTCATGGTCCCAGGATTCCCCGCCACGCCAGACGGGTGCCCCGCGGCGAGACCTCCACGCGGCAGTCCGAGCGCAGATCGGTGCGCAGGACGGGTGTGCAGAAGCTCCGGAGCGTCGCCAGGGTCTCGGGAGCCGGATGACCGAAACGGTTGTGGCGACCGCACGAAAGCAGAGCCACCCGCGGCGCGAGCGCCGCGACGAATGCCGCGGACGTCGACGTGCGGCTCCCGTGGTGGCCGACCTTGAGCACGTCGATGGGCGCGAGGGCCTCGGCCGCGAGCAGCTCGGCCTCCGTCGGGAGGCCGGCGTCGCCCGTCAGCAAGGCCGTCTTGCCGTCTCGCTCGAAGAGCGCCACGATCGACTGGTTGTTCACCGCGTCGACCTTGCGGCGGCGCCCTCCCGAGTGCAATACCGTGAGGCGAGCTCCGGGAAGCTCGAGAACGTCCAAGTTCCGGAGGGGCCGCACTGGAACGCCGCGCTGGTCCGCGAGCGCGTCGAGGCGCGCGTAAAGCCCACCTTCGTCCTCGCCCGTGGAGCGCGCCAGCAGGCCGACCGGCAGCTCCTCGAGCACGGCAAAGAGCCCCAGGGCGTGGTCCGGGTGCGGATGGGTCAAGAGCACGGCGTCCAGGCGCGTGATCCCCCGATCGAGCAGCTTGGGAACCAGACGCGTGCGTCCGAAATCCGTCGAGACGCCATCGAAGGGTCCTCCCCCGTCCACCAGAATCGCCCGTTCCTTCCAGCGCAGGAGTATCGCGTCTCCCTGGCCCACGTCGAGGGCTTCGATGGAAAATCCTTCCCGGGGACCCCCCGTGCCCGCCCCGAGCGCGAGGGCCAGGAAGACGGCCGCCGCGGCCAGCGCCGCCACCCCCCTCCGGCCCCCGTGGGTGCGCGCCGCAAGAACCAGGAGCGCGCCAACCACGAGCACGCCCGAAAGGGGCGGCGTCGGGCGCAGAAACGCCACGCCTGCCGCCCGGTCGGCCGTCCATTCCAGCACGCGCATTCCCGCCGCGAACACCGCCGCCGGAAGCTCCGCCGGGATCGCGAGCGCGTCGCAGAAGAGCACGAGGCCGCCGACCGCGATCAACGCGGCCGACAGCGGGATCGCGATGGGAGCGCTCAGCCAGGCCGCGGCGGCGACGAGGTTGAACCTCCAGAGCAGGACCGGAGCCGTGGCGCACTGCGCCGCCAGAGCCGCCGCGAAGCCCGAGAAAAGCCAGCGCGGCTTTTCGGGAAGGATGCCGGCGATTCCCCGCGCGAAGCTCGCGATCCCCAGCACCGCCGCGAACGTCAGAACGGTTCCCACCGCGAAGACCTGCTCGGGCGCCGCGAGGAACAGCATGCAGGCCGAAAGCCCGACGGCCTGCGCGCCGGTGATCGGGCGCTCGAGCAAACGGGTGGCCAGAAAAATCGCGACCACCAGGCCGGCGCGGACCGCGGGCGGGTTCGCGCCGCCGATCAGAACGAACAGACCCACCCACGCCAGCAGGGCCACGTCTCGACGCTTGCCGCCGATCCGCGCGAACGACAGAATGAAGACCACCAGGCCCGCGGCCAGCAGGACGTGCAGACCCGAGACGACCAGCAGGTGATAGAGCCCCCCGCGGCGAAAGCGAGCCACCATCCCTCGATCCAGCTCCGATGTGCGGCCCAGCAGCAGCGCCGCCAGCGCTCCACGGATGCTCCCTTCGCCGGCGCCGTGCGCCCGCGTCAGCGCGTGAAAGAGGAACCGGTTCGGATACGTCAGCGCCGAAAGGGTCGTCGTGCCCTGCCGCTCGATCAGGCGCGCGCTCTTGACCGAAATGCGGAAGGCCGTCCACGGCAGAGGAATGTCGCGCTCCGACGCGGAGAGGTCCTCCGGTTCCAGATGCCCGGTCAACCGCACGCGATCGCCCCGATCGGCGACCGAGAGGATGGAGGACTCCCCCGACAGGAACACGACGACATTTGCCGGAAACGGCACCCACCCCTCGGGCCCGCGCAGACGCTCGGCACGGAGCGTCGTACGCGCGCGCGGCGGCTCTCCGCTCCAGAAATCGGTGATCACGCCTTCGACGGCGGCGTTGGAGGTCCCGCTCCCCGCGGCGTGCCGGAAGGCGTTCCGCGCCCCGGACGCGGGAACCGCGATCCGCGCGCGTCCGACGGAAAAGCCGGCGGCCAGCCACAGCGCCGCAAATGCCAGGCGCTTCGCGGCGACGGCGTGGCGGACGCGGGCGAGCCACGCGAGCGCGGCCGCCGACACACCCAGCAGAGAGATCGCGCCGGCCATCCCGCAGACCGACCAGGCTCCCAGGAAGATCCCGACGACCAGGCACAGCGCGGCCGGGGCGGCGGGCGCCTCCCCTTCCTCCAGCACCGGCCGGATCACTCCGCTCGCTTGAGCGCGACGAGCGCTTCGACCCGATGCGTTCCGGCGAACAGGTCGTAGAGCCGCGCGGAACGGATCTCGAGTCCTTCCTCCTGCATGGCGGGCAGATCGCGCGCGAGGGTCGCGGGGTCGCACGAGACGTAGAGCAGGAGGCGGCGGGCGCGCCGCGCGATCTCGACCGCGAGCCCGGTCCCCAGGCCCGCGCGGGGTGGATCGACCACGACGACGTCGAAGCGGCGGCTGTCGTCCCGCAGGAATTCCTGAATGGAGGAGGCCGCCAGCGTCCAGTGATCCCGATCGGCCCAACCCTCACGCGTCGCGCGCGCGTCCGCCGCAGCCCCGGGATCGAATTCGACCGAGGTCACGCGGTGGCCCGCGGACAGCAACGCCCCGGCGAAGAGACCCACGCCGCCGAACGCGTCGAGCGCGTCCCCCGGCGGGCATCCAGCCGCTTCGCCGGCGACGTCCGCCGCCAGGCGCGAAACCAGGTGACGGTTGCCTTGAAAGAACGCATCGACGGAGACCTGGAAGCGTCGCGAGCTCACGTCCAGCGAGAGCCGCGGCTCCCCGCCCTCCCAGGAGAGCGCGCCCTCCGGAGACCGAACGCGAACGCCCTGGAATCCGAGCGAAAGCCTGTCCGCAAATTCGGCCTGCCCGGCCGCGTCGACGACCCCGGTGACCCGCAGCAGACGCCGCGCCCCGGGGATGTCTTCGAGGATCGCGGCCTCGCTCGCGTCCACGCCCTGAGCTCCCAGCGACTCTTCGAGCGCCGGCAGTAGCGCGCGCGTCGCGGAGGAGATCGCCTCGCACGCCGACGCATCGACGACGCGATGGGTCCCGGGGGCGAAGTAGCCGACGCGGGCCGCGAGACCTCGTCCGGCGACGTGGAAGCGGGTGCGCAGACGGTAGCCCTCCGGCGACGCCGCCGGCAACGGCGTTCCGAAGAGCGCGGGACTCAAGTGCCCGATCCGCTGCATCGTCTCCAGAAACAACTCTCCCTTGGCCCGGCGCGCCGCGGCCATCGCGAAATGCGCCCAGTCGCACCCGACGCAGTCGGCGTGGGCCGTTGCGACGCGGTCCGCCGACGGCTCCAGGATCGCGCGCAGGCTTCCCCGCCAGAATCGCCTTCGCCTCTCATAGATACTTGTCTCGACGAGCTCGCCCGGAAGGGCGCGGTCGATGAAACCCACGCCCTCGGACGTGCGGGCGATGCCTTCACCGGTGGGCGCGAGCTTCTCGATCCGGACGCGCCGCGCCGGCCCTCCCGTCGGGGGCGAGGGGCCTTCCATCAGCCGGGAGCTCACAACAAAGACAGCCGCGGCAGTTGGAGCCGGTCCCGCACCGCCCGGCGCGACAGCGCCTTGCGCGTCTTCTCGACCGTCGTCGCGTCCATCCGGGAGCCGGCGCCCGACAGCATGGCCGCGACCCGGCCGTCGAGCTCGGCGCGCTCTTGCTCCGGAAACGCCTCGTACAACGCTCCTGCCAGTCGGCGGTCCAGACGCGCCAGCGATGCTTCGACCTGCTCGGGCGCCTTCGGGGTCTTCCCCAGACGCTCGAGCGAGGCCAGCGCCGCGACCAACGGCGCTTCCAGGTCGGGCCGGGACCGGCGGGCGTCTTCGAGGCGTCGGGCCAGATCCGTCAGGACGGCTCGCGTATCCGGCTCGGGCGGCAGATCCGGGCCGCCCTTGCCGCGCGCGGTCTCCGCGCGCCGCTCCCAGGCCTCGAGCACCGCGTCGCGGCAATAGGAAAGCGAGTTGACTCTCCCGACCGCCGACCGCTCCTCCCGCCGCGTGAACGCGTCCTCGATGCCCGCCTCGACGGCTTCCAAGGGGACTCCCAGCGCACGCCACTGCTTGAGCAGCGCGAAGTCCGTGGGCGAAAGCAAGAAGGGCGTCCCGCGCCTGCGGATGAACGCGGCCTCCACGGCCTCGTAGAAGGCCCTATCCTCCTCGGTTTCGCTCATCGATCAGGCGCAGACCCTTCATCGTGAGCAGCGGGTCGATCTCTTCGATCCTCTCCGACCCTCCGCCGAAGAGTTCGGCCAATCCCCCGGTGGCGATGACGCGCGGCTTTCCTCCCACCTCGGCGACGATCCGGTCGATCATCCCGTCGACCAGCGAGAGGTAGCCGAAGTAGAGCCCCGATTGGATCGAGCCCGCGGTCGTCTTTCCGACCACCCGCTCGGGCCGGCGGATCTCGACCCGCCAAAGGCGCGCGGCTTTCTCGAAGAGCGCCTCGGCCGAGATCGTGATGCCGGGCACGATCACGCCGCCGGCGTACTCGCCGCGCGCGGTCACGACATCGAAGGTGGTCGCGGTGCCGAAGTCGACCACGATGCACGGCCCGCCGGCCGCCTCGTAGGCCGCGACCGCGTTGACGATCCGGTCGGCGCCGACTTCCTGGGGAACCTCGTACAGGATCGGCATCCCGGTCTTGATCCCGGGCTCCACGAACATGGGCTCGCGGTCCACGATCTGGCGGAAGGCCTGACGCATCGGAAACCGCAGCGACGGCACCACGCTGGCGATGATCACGCGCATCGCGGTCAGGGGCTCGGGGGTCGGCCCGGCCGCCAGAAGCCCGCGCACGGACAACACGATCTCGTCGGCCGTCGCATCGCGGCGCGTCGTGAGGCGCCAGTGCCGCGCGAGCGCGGGACCGCGCCAGAGCCCCAGGACCGTGTTCGTGTTGCCGACGTCCACCGCCAGCAGGCTCTCCTCGGGTTCCGGGCTCACCATTGCGCGACCTCCCCGCTGGCCACGATCGCCTCTCCCGACTCCGTCTTGAGACGAAGGAAGCCCGAGGCGTCCAAGCCCAGATATTCGCCGGTCAGATCTTCGCCCTGGCGCCGAATCGTCATGCGGTCGCCCGGGCGGTGCAGCGACGCCAGCTCCCAGGCCGAGACCTCTTGCTCCCACTTGGGGGCGGACAGCTCGTGATCGAAGCGATCCAGCAGTGCCTGCAGCAGCGGCGCCAGCGGATACGCCCGGCCCCGCTCTTCCTCCACGGTCGTGGCGTTGGCGACCTCCAGAGCCCCGGCGCGGCCCCGCACATTGATGCCGAGACCGATCGCGATGTAGGTGTCCTCACCCTGGGTCCGCGACTCGGCGATCACGCCGGCGAGCTTGCGCCGGCCGATGTAGAGATCGTTGGGCCACTTCAGCTCGACGGCCACCTCGGTCTGCTGCCGCAGGACCTCCGCGGTCCATCGCGCCACGGCGATGGGGATCAGGGACAGCGGCTCGCCGGGAGCCGCGTGCCGCACCATGGTCAGATACAAGCCCTTGCCCTCCGGCGCCGCCCACGCTCTGCCGTGGCGTCCGTACGCTCCGGGCTGGCTCTCCGCGATGAGCGCCGTCAATCGCAGCTCCTGCCCCTCCTCGAAGTACATCTCGATCAACTCCCGGGCCAGACCGTTGGAGGACGGGACACGATGGATGCAAACGCAATTCTCGATCGCGCGCCACCCTTCCGGGTCCAGCCCTCCTTCCGCGAAACGGATCACGGCTGCCCCAGGGCGGCTCGCTTGGCCTCGAGCTCGCGCAGGCGCAGGCGAGTCTTCTCGACGACCAAAGCCGGGGCCTTCGCCAGGTAGGCGGCGTTGCCCAGCTTGGTCGAAAGCTGCGCGATCTCCTCGACGACGGCGGCCAGCGCCTTCGCGACGTGTTTGTCGGAATCCGCCGCCGCGCCTCGCGGCAGCTCCATGCCCAGCTGGATCCCCGCGACCACGTCCTGGTGCGCGCCGGGAGGAGGCGCCGCGAAGCGCAAATCCGCGAGCCGGCCCAGGTGGCGCAACAGCGGGGCCAGCGTCTCGAGGTCGGGGATCAGCGTGCGGGCCGGAGATGCGGGATCGATCGTCAACGCCACCCGCTCGGTAGGCGAGGACCCCCGCTCCGTGCGGAAATTGCGAACCCGCGTGACGATCGCCCGCACGGTCTCCACCGACGCTTCGGCCGCCCCGTCGCGCCAGGCGGCCTCGCCCCGCGGGTACGGCGTCACGATCAGCGTTCCGGGGCGCGCCGTCAGTTTCTCCCAGAGCTCCTCGGTGACGAAGGGCATGAAGGGATGGAGCAGCGCGAGCGAATCCTCCAGGCACTTGCGCAAGACGGCGCGGGCGGAGCCGGCGGCCTCCGCGTCGGGCCCCGAGAGCTGCGGCTTGATCATCTCGAGATACCCGTCGCAGAGCTCGTGCCAGAGGAACCCGTAAATCGCCCCGGCGGCCTCGTCGAAGCGGAACTCTTCCAGGTGGCCGTTCACGGCGGCGCACGCGGCCGTCAGCCGCGACAGGATCCAGCGGTCCGGCAGCGACAACTTCAGACCGCGCGGCGTCGCCGCCGTGTCCTTGCCCTCGAGCTGCGCCAGGGTGAAACGCGCCGCGCTCCAGATCTTGGTCGCGAAATTCCGCGAGCCCGCCATCCGCCCGCGCTCGACCGAGACCGTGGGACCCGAGGACGCGGCGGAGGCCAGCGTGAAGCGCACGGCATCGGCCCCGAATTCCTGGATCGCCTCCAGGGGATCGATGACGTTCCCCTTGGTCTTGGACATCTTTTCGCCGCCCACGCGGACCAGCCCGTGCAGGTGAACGGTCGCAAAGGGCGCCCGGCCGGTGAAGCGCAGGCCCGCCATGATCATGCGGGCCACCCAGAAAAAGAGAATGTCGTAGCCCGTGACCAGAACGTCGGTCGGATAGAACTCCTTCAGGTCCGCCGTCTCCTCCGGCCAGCCGAAGACGGAGAAGGGCCAGAGCTGCGAGGAGAACCACGTGTCCAGGACGTCCGGATCCTGGACGAGCCGGCCGGAGCCGCACTCTCCGCAGGCCACGGGATCCTCGTCTTCCACGATGACGTGGCCGTTCTCGCAGGTGAAGGCCGGAATGCGGTGCCCCCACCAGAGCTGCCGCGAGATGCACCAGTCGCGGATGTTTCCCATCCACGAGAAATAGGTCTTCGTCCAGGACTCCGGCACGAATCGCACCGTCCCATCGGTGACGGCGCGGATCGCCGGATCGGCGAGCGGCTGGATCTTCACGAACCACTGCTCCGACAGGTACGGCTCGACGACGTCGTCGGAGCGCTGGCAGGTCCCCAGGTTGATGTCGTAGGGCTCGGCGGCGACCAGGCGATTCTCCTGCTCGAGCCGTTGCACGATCCGCCGGCGGGCCTCGAAGCGATCCAGCCCCGCGTACTCCCCGGCCGCTGCCGTCATCTTGCCGTCGGGCCCAATGACCACGACGGCGGGCAGATTGTGCCGCTGGCCCACCGCGAAGTCGTTGGCGTCGTGGGCCGGAGTGACCTTGACGACCCCGGTGCCGAACTCCGGGTCCACCAGGATCGCGTCCTCGACCACGGGCAGCTCGCGGCCCATGATCGGGAGGATCGCCCGTTTTCCGCGCAGGCCCGCGTTGCGCGGATCCTCGGGGTGGATGGCCAGCGCCGTGTCGCCCAGCATCGTCTCGGGGCGCGTGGTCGCGACGACGGCGCCTTGCGCCACCCCCGGAACGTCGTAGAGAATCTTGTAAAGGGTCCCCTTCGTCTTCTTCTCGACGACCTCGAGGTCCGAGACCGCCGTCCCGCACCCCGGGCACCAGTTCACGACGTAGCGCCCCTTGTAGATCAGCCCGTCGCGGTAGAGGAGCACGAAGGCGTGCCGGACCGCGCGGGAGAGCGCCGGATCCAACGTGAAGCGCAGGCGCGACCAATCCAGGGAACAGCCCAGCTGGCGCAGCTGGCCGAGGATGGCGTCGCCGGACTGCCTTCGCCACTGCCAGATCCGCTCGATGAACGCGTCCCGGCCCATGGCTTTCCGATCGAGGCCTTCCTTCTGGAGCTGGCGCTCCACCACCATCTGGGTGGCAATGCCCGCATGGTCGGTGCCCGGGACCCACAGCACGCGGAATCCGCCCATCCGTTTCCAGCGAGCCAAAATGTCCTCGATGGTGCGGCCGTAGGCGTGGCCGATGTGGAGCCGCCCGGTCACGTTGGGCGGCGGGATCACCATGACGAACCGGGGAGTCCCCGGATCGCCTTGCGGGCCAAAGCGCCCCTCCCGCTCCCAGGTCGCGTACCAGCGCGCCTCGAAATGCAACGGATCGAAGGTCTTGGGCAACCCTCGAGAAGGCTCATCCGGCTCGTCGAAGACGGGTTTTTCGGGCATCAAAAAAGGGCTCTCGGAGCCCTTTCATATATCAGAAGGCCCGAAGCTTTCTATTCGGCGTCGGCCTCGAGCTCCTTGATCCGCTTCTTGATGAGGATCTCCGCGACGTCCGGGATCACTTCCCAGGCGATCTCGCGGACGATCTTCTCCGACAGCCGCTCCACCACCCGGGATGCGAGCCGATCGATGTCGTCTTCCGACAGGCCGCCTTCGTGCCGGGAGACCGAGGACAACATCTCCTTGAGCTGGCCGATCGAGGTGGTCTGAGCGAGGACCTCGATCTCGCGGGAGACCGGGGCGTCTGTGGAGGGCTCTTCCGAAAGAGGCTCCTGGCGGGCTTCGTCTTCCTGATGCGCTTCCGGAGCGGCGGGGGACGACATGGCGGCCGGCGACAACGGGACGTCGGCCCGCGTCTCGTCCGTGTCCCGGTCCGCATCCACGGCCAAACGCCGGGACAGCGAAGCGAACTCGGCGGCCAACGGGATCTGTTGCGTCGGCGCTTCGTCGGCCCGAACGGGGGTGGCCGCGGTGGAGTGGCGCGACCCGGAATCGTCGCCGCCGAAAGGGATGGGCTGCAAATCGGGCTCGGGCTCGCGCGGCACCCAAAACGGGGTCGGGACCAGTTGCTGCGGCGGCGCGGACGGCGGACGCTCCGGCTCTTCGCGCAGCCAGCCGGCCAGCCCCTGTCGCCCTTGCAAGGAATCCTCGTTGCGCGGCGGGGAGACCGCGACGGTCTCCTCGAGCGCCGCCGCCGTGGCGTCATCGTCGGCGTGGGTGAACTCGGGGTGAGCCTTCTCGAACGCGGCAATCGCGGTTTCGACATCCGCCTGCCCGTATTCCTCCTCGAAGAGGTCGGGGCCTCCCGAGATGGCCGGGGCCGTGCGAATCGTGCCGGTGAAATCCTCGGCCGAGAAGCCCGCTTCGGCCAGCCGTTCGGGGACCGCCGGCGGAGGCGGGGGCGGAGCCGCCGCCATGATCGGGATGGCCAGCGTCGAGTTCATCGGGATGTCCTGGGGGGCGCGGGCCAGGACGGCCTCGACCTGCCGCAGGAGCTGTTGTGAATCGAAGGGCTTCGAAACGATCGCGTCGCACCCCAAGCGTTCCGCGCGCTCGCGGTCGAACGGCTCGAATGTCCCCGACAGCAGGATCACGGGCACCCGCGCCGTCGCGGGATTGGCCTTGATCGCCTCGCAGACTTCGTAGCCGTTCTTCTCGGGCATGACAACGTCGGCCAGGATCAGGTCGGGCATTTCCTCGGCGACCTTTTCCAAGGCCCGCTGTCCGTTGGAAACGCACAGCAACTCGTATTCGCTGTCGGAGAACGTCAGCTCGACGACCTTTT
>JBDTXY010000018.1:0-16799 GCA_040005945.1 Acidobacteriota bacterium | reverse complement strand
GCGGGGCAAGGCGCGCGATCATCGCGCGGATTCCGGCCACGCACACGCCGATTGAGACCAACCGCCAAATGATGTCGCCCGCCGGAGACGGAAGGGCGTGAAACGGCGTAAACAGCAACGCGAACTGCGGCAGGTAGTGGAAGCCGCGGAAATCGGCGTAGAGCGGCTCGCGCATCCACCATCGGACGACGGCGAGATGGAAGACCGGCGTGACCGAGCGCTCGGCGGGATGCGCCGCGATCATGACCGACACGACGGCCAGCGCCGTGAGCCAGAGAAGAAGGGCAGCCCGGTCGTATCGGCGATCCCGCACCGACGGGAAGGTTATAGGATGCCGGCCCAGTGTCTGACGAGCTTGCGATCCGAACGGCCACACGGGAGGATCGGACGTGGCTGCTGCCCCTGTCCGCCCGCCTCCACGACTTCGGCCCGCCGCAGTGGCGGCCGCGCGACCAGATGGACCGCGCCGTCGCCCGGGCGATCGGATCCGCGCTGGAAGTGCCCGGACCCGGCGCGGCGGTCTTCGTCTGCGAGGACGACGCCGGCGGGCCTCAGGGCTTCGTGCACGTCCACTCGGCCACGGACTACTTCACCGGCGAAACGCACGGCCACGTCTCCGACCTGGTCGTGGCGCCCCACGCCGAGGGGCGAGGGGTGGGCCGCGCTCTGATGGCCGCGGCGGAGGAATGGTCGCTCGCGCAGGGGCATCGCCTCCTGTCCCTGAACGTCTTCGGCGACAACGGCCGCGCGCGGGCGCTCTACGACCGCCTGGGCTATCGGCCCGACACGACCAAGATGGTGAAAGTGCTCCGCGGCTGAGCGGGCGCGGATGCCGGGAAATGGAGCCATGAGCGAGCTGTCGCGCCGGGCATTCGTCGGGATGACCACACTGGGGGGCGGGCTTCTTGCCGCACGGCCGGCCGCGGCCGCGAGGACGGAGAGGCTCGGCGCGGACTTCACGGGCGACGGTGTCTCGCTCGAGCCCGCGGCTTACGCCGATCTGCTCGCGCGGCTGGTCAGGGCCGGCGGCGTCGCGGCCGATGAGTACTCCCGCGGCGGAGCGGTCGAGGCGCTGGAGGGCCAGTTCGCCAATCTTCTCGGAAAGGAGGCGGCGGTCTTCATGCCGTCGGGCACGCTGGCCAATCATCTGGCGGTGCGGACCTTGAGCGGCGCGCGGCGGCGCGTCATCGTGCAGGAGATCAGCCACCTCTACAACGACTCGGGCGACTGCGCGCAGCAGCTCTCGCAAATCAACCTGATTCCCTTAGCGCCGGGGAAAGCGACGTTCACGTGGGACGAGGCGGCGCGCGTCCTGGATCGCGCGGCGTCCGGCCGCGTGCCCACGCAGGTCGGCGCGATCGCGATGGAATCGCCGGTGCGGCGCCTCCACGGCGAGACATTCGATTTTGCCGAGATGCAGCGCATCTGCGGGCAGGCGCGTGCGCGCGGCATCGGGCTCCATCTGGACGGCGCCCGGCTCTTCGTGGCGTGCGCCTATTCCGGACGTTCGCCCGTCGAGTACGCGGCCCTGTTCGATACGGTCTACGTGTCGCTCTGGAAGTGTTTCAACGCAGCCGGCGGCGCGATCCTCGCCGGTCCCCGCGCGGCGCTCGCCGATCTGTACAACGTGCGTCGGATGTTCGGGGGCGCCCTCTGGAACGCGTGGCCATACGCCGCGGTGGCGCGGCACTACGCGGAAGGCTATCTCGAACGGCTGACCGCGGCCGTGCGCGTTTCGGAGAGTCTTCTGGAGCGGCTTTCGAAAGACGAGCGATTCGCGATCGACCGCGTCCCCAACGGCACGAGTCTCTTTCGCCTGACGCCGCGCACCGCGGATCTCGGGGCCTATCGCGAACGGCTGGCCGCGCGCGGAGTTCGCGTGCCGGCTCCCGATGGCGGGGGATTCTGGCTCAAGGTCAACGAAACGCTGGCCGCCGCTTCGCCCGAGGCGCTGGCGGAGGCGTCCCGCTCCGCGCTGTAGGATTCCCGCACCGATTCCGATGGCGAGCGACGACACAGAGACCGCACGGCCCGACTACGGCCTGGACGCGCCCAAGGTGGTGCGCAACCTTCTGATCGCGGGGGTTCTGTGCCTGCTGATCTGGGGCACCGCGGCGCTCAAGCTCTGGTCCGGCGTGCTCGTCGTGGGCCCGATCGCGGGCGTCGAGCTCCGGTTTCCGGCCTTGGGCGCGCTGTGGCCCGGGCTCGCGTGCACCGGCATGGCTCTCTGGATGCTGTGGTCGAGCAAGGTCGGCAAGGTCCGCGAGCGCGAGGGACTGCTGGACACGATTGCGTGGACCGGCCGCGAGCGTGTGCTCGACGTGGGCTGCGGCCGCGGCCTCATGTTGATCGGCGCCGCCAGGCGCCTGACCACCGGAAAGGCCACGGGGATCGACATCTGGCAGGCCGAGGACCTCTCGGGCAACCGGCCGGAGGCGACGCTGGACAACGCGCACCGCGAGGGCGTGGCCGACCGCGTCGAGATCCAGACGGCCGACATGCGGAAGATTCCCTTTCCGGACTCCTCGTTCGACGTCGTGCTGTCGTCCCAGGCGATCCACAACATCTATGCGGCCGACGGCCGGGCCCAGGCGATCGCCGAGATCGCGCGCGTGCTGGCGCCCGGCGGCCGTGCGCTGGTCCGGGACATCCGCCATCTGGACAACTATGCGGCGGCCTTCGCGGCCCAAGGCGTCACGGACATCCGCCGCATGGGCTCTCGGGTCGCGACATTCCTGCTCGCGATCATCACGTTTGGCTCGCTGCGGCCCGGGACCTTGCTGGCGCGCAAGACGGCGTAGCCCGGACGCCGAAACCCGGGAACCTTTTCCCCTTGGCCGCGTAACCGATTGCAGACGGCCGAGAGGCTGACTGGAGGACCCATGCGAGCGATTCCCCGCGTTTCCTGTCTCGTGGCCGGGCTGGCGATGCTGGCCGCCGGAGCGCGGGCGGAGGAGACCGTCCGAACGGTGCGCGCCGAGCTGACGGGCGCCGAGGGCTCCCGCTTCGGGATCGAGAACCTGTTGGGGACGATGCGAGTCTCGGAAGGGTCGGGCTCCTCGGTCACCGTAACCGCCACCGTTCACGCCGACAGCCAGGCCCTGGCCGACGCGGTGCGGTTGGAGCGCATCCCTGGGGGCGACGGAGGGGTCACGCTGCGCGTCCGCTATCCCTACGACAAAGTCGGGACGTTTCACTATCGGGAGCCGGGCAGCCAAGACGAGTGGACCTTCGGGTTTGGGTCATCCAGCCGTTACGACTACGACGGCCGCAGCGTGAGGATCAGCCAAGGCCGCGGCACGTGGCTCTATGCCGACCTGGAGATCCAGGTTCCCAAGGGCGAGGTGACCGCCCGGTTTCGGAATCTCGTCGGGCGGATGGAAGCGGAGGGCCTGAAGGGCCGCCTGCACTTCGAGGTTTCCAGCGCGGACATGCGCCTCTCGCGGCTGGAGGGCGCGCTGGAGCTCGACGGATCCTCGGGCGACATTCGCGCGCGCGACATCCGCGGCACATGGAAGTCGGACTTCACCAGCGGCGATTGCAGGCTGGAGGGGTTCGAGGGCGAGAGCCTGGAGATGAACGCCCATTCCGGCGACTTCTCGGTGCGTTCGGTCAAGGCGCGAAAGATCGTGACGCAAACCAATTCCGGCGACGCGCGGTTCTTCGATGCCGACATCGAGGACTTGACCGCCGAGGCCACCTCCGGCGACATCGAGCTCGTGGATGTCGGGGCGAGGCTCAAGACCATCGACGTCTCGACCTCGAGCGGGGACGTCAGGCTTCGCCTGCCCGGCAACGCCGACTTCGAAGCCTCGGCCCGGCAATCCAGCGGCGACATGCGCGTCGCATTCACCGATGGAACCTCCGTGACCAAGGGCGACCACGTCGTGGGCTACCGGCGCGGTGCGCATGGCGCCACGATCCGGGTCAAGACCTCCAGCGGCGACTTCTCCATCTCGCCCCTGTAGGAGCGCGGCGCCTCGCGATACTCTGGCCTCTTGAAGAAGTCCGCGGCTCTTGGCTCCATCGGATTCGTTTGCCTGGTCGCGCTCCGGCCTTCGGGGTTGGCGGCGCAGACGATGTCGATCGAGGAGTACGAGCCCAAGTCGACCCTGGTCGTGCCGGAGCACCATCCCGCGGCGGCGAAGTATCCGTTCATCGACGTCCACAATCACCAGGACACGGGCATCACGGCCGCGGACGCGGCCAAGCTGGTCGCCGACATGGATCGCCTCCACATGCGCGTGATGGTCAACTTGAGCGGCGGTCAGGGGCCGAGCTCGAAACGGGCATTCGCAATCTGCCGGGCCGCTACCCGGGCCGCTTCGTCGTCTTCGCCAACCTCGACTATGCCGGCATCGATGCGCCGGGGTGGGGCCAGAGGGCCGCCGCCCAGCTGGCGCGCGACGTGAAGGACGGCGCGAGCGGGCTCAAGATCTTCAAGGATCTGGGCCTGTCCGTCAAAGACGCCCGAGGCGCGCGCGTTCCCGTCGACGACCCGCGGCTGGACCCGGTCTGGGAGGAATGCGCCGCGTTGGACATCCCGGTCCTGATTCACTCCGGCGAGCCGCGCTCGTTTTTCGATCCCTGGGACAAGTTCAACGAGCGCTGGCTGGAGTTGAAGCAGATCCCGGGCCGGGCCCGGCCGCCCGACCGTTACCCGCCCTTCGAGCAGATCATGTCCGAGCAACACCGCATGTTCGCAAACCATCCCCGCACGCGGTTCATCGACGCGCACCTGGGGTGGCTGGCGGGCGACCTCGCCCGCCTGGGAAAGCTCTTCGACGCGCTCCCCAACGTCTACACCGAGATCGGCGCCGTTCTGGCGGAGCTCGGGCGCCAGCCGCGGTTCGCGCGCGAGTTCCTGGTGAAGTATCAGGACCGCGTGATGTTCGGGAAGGATTCGTGGGCGGCCGACGAGTATCTGGTCTACTTTCGCGTGCTGGAGACCGGCGACGAATACTTCGACTACTACCGCAAGCGGCACGCATTCTGGAAGATGTACGGGCTCGAGCTGCCGGACGACGTTCTCAAGAAGATCTACTACAAGAACGCGCTTCGCGTGATCAAAGGCATCGACCCGTCGGGATTTCCTCCCTGACGTTCGCGCCCGTCGAATGGCTCACTTCTTGCTCCTTCCTCCGGCGAGGAGGTGCGCACCATGAGCGACGAGCGGAAAGACGTGGAAAACCCGTTGAACGAGCTCAAGCCAACCGAGAAGGTCGGCCAGAGCGGAGACGCCGCTAAGGATCCCACCCGCAAGCCGGCCAAAGCGTTTCCTCCGGGAAGCTCTGGCGAGCTCAACGACAAGGACGAGGACTCTCCGTCGGGCGACGCCGAGACGCTCCCGGACGGCGCCAAAGAGAACTAGGAAGCGCGGAGCTCCCTCACCGCGCGCAGGGGATCCTTGAGCGACTGGCGCCGCGCGAAGAAGTCTTCCCAGGGATCGCCGGCGGCCAAACGCTTCTCGTAGGTGCCCAGAGTGAACGCGTTGGTGTCGAGCTTGCGCGTCACCTCGGACCATTCCAGAGGCGTCGAGAACGGAGCGCCGGGCCGCCGCCGCACGGAATAGGGCGAGACCACGGTCTGCGCAAACCCGTTGCGAAACGGATCGAGATAAACGCGGCCCTTCCGGTTGGCGATCCGGGACTCCATCGTGAGTTGTTTGGGATAGGCGGCGGAGAGGTGCGCGCCGAGTTTCTCGGCGAACTCCAGCGCCTCGTCGCAATCGGGGCCCTTGCGCAGCGGCACGAAGACGTGGAGGCCCTTGCCACCGGAAGTCTTGGGAAATGAGACCAGGTTGAGCGCGTCCAGAGCCTCCTTGACGCGCAGCGCGGCGTCGACGGCGTCCACGAGCTTCCCGGAATCCGGGTCCAGGTCGAAGCAGACCCAATCGGGCTTGCGCGGATCCTGCCGGCGCGACCCCCAGACGTGGACCGCGATGCATCCCAGGTTGGCGAGCGCGAGCTGCGTCTCGAGCCGTCCGCCGACAACGTAATTGGTCACGCCCTTGGCGTGCCGGATCGGTTGCGTCGGCGTGTCTTCCGGAAGCCCGTTGGGCTTCTCCTTCTGGAAGAAGCATGGCCCGCTCATGCCGTCGGGACAGCGCTCCAGCGAGAGCAACCGGTCCTCGACGTACGGGCGCAGGCGGGGAAAGGCCTCCTTGTAGAACCGCAGCAGATCGAGCTTGGTGTAGCCCTCGTCCGGCCAGTAGAGCTTTTCCGGATGCGACACGCGGACCGAGGCAAGCGCGGCGTCGTTCGCGCCCTTCGCGGGCCGCCGCGGTGGGCGAGTGGCAGACGTGGTCCTCTTCGGCTTGAGCCTAGCCTTCGGCGCGGATTTCTTCATGCCATCCCTCGCGCCTTGGGGGAGGAGCCCTTCGCCTTGTCGGAATGCCAGACCGATTTCCGTCCCTTCTTCTTGGCCGGCGCGATCAGGTTGGGATTCACCAGCATTTTGCGCAGAAGCGCGGGAGGATCGCCGTCGGCGGCCTTCGTCATGTTGCCGCCCTCGTCCCGCGCGATCTCGACCAGGAGCCGCCCCGAGACCACCGATCGCGGCTCTTCCTCCGCGATGTCCTTCGCGCCGGCGGTTGAGTCCCGGTGCTTGATGAGCAGCCACGCCGGCCGCTCCTCGCCGCGCCGGCGAGTGCGCACGAGGACCCACGAGCCCTGGAGCTTTTCTCCGTCCAGCGCGAGCTTGAGCTCACCCTTCTTGAGGGCCGCGTCCACGTCCTCGCCCTCCGGCGTCCACGTGCCGCGGTCCCAGATCATCACGGTCCCGCCGCCGTACTCTCCCTCCGGGATGATGCCCTCGAACGAGTTGTATTCGATGGGGTGATCCTCCACCTGCATGGCCAGCCGCTTGACGGAGGGATCCAGAGACGGGCCCTTGGGCACGGCCCAGGAGAGCATCACGCCGTTCCACTCCAGCCGGAAGTCGTAGTGGAGCGCGGTGGCGCGGTGTTTCTGGATGACGAACGCGAGCTTTTTCCGGCGCTTGACCGCGGGTTTCTTTCCCTCGGGCTCCGGCGTCACGCCGAAGCGGCGTTTCTTTCGGTATTCCTCCAGCGGCATCTTTGGGCCTCCGCGCAGCTTTCAGGCAAGTCTCACGCCAATGGGATGGCGGCCGGCGGGCCGGATCTCACTAGCGGATCTCGAAGGGCGCCGCGCTCTCGGCCGAGGCGTGGCTCGCCGGATCGGTGACGACGACCTTCAGCGCGTAGCGCCCGGGAGGCAGGCCCGCCGTCGAGAAGGAGCACATCTGCTTGTGCCCTCCGCCGCGCTCGGCCGCCGACGCCCTGCCCGTCTTGAGTTCGACCGGCTGGGTGCGGCCGTCTGGCGCCACGATCGCGGAGGTCACCTGCAGCGAGGCTGGATGGGACGGGTCTCCGAAGTTGTAGGCGAAGACCGCGAACCGGGCCTCGGCGCCGCTGGAAACCACCGGCAGCGCTGCCGGCGTGAACGATTCTCCCGCGATGGCGAACGGGTAGTCCATGGCGCGGGCCGGCGCATCCGAGCGGGGCGAGCCGGTCACCATCAGCCACTGGCCCGAGGCGTCCGGAAAAAACGGCGGCAGCACGGACGGGGCGCCGCCCGGGATCGCCGGCACGGACAGCGGAGCCTGGGCCACGCCGAACCGTCCGGAGGCGGTGTTTCGCACGAGCACCCGCACGCCGTATTCGCCGGCGGGCAGGTAGAGCGTCGCGTAGAACTTGAGGCCTCCGCTCTCCAGAGACGCCCGGACCTTGGAGAGCTCCAGCGTCATCTGGGCGGCCGCGTAGTCGACCAGAGTGCCGGCGGCGTCGTTGGCGTAGGCGTAGATCTGCACGCCGGTGTTCTCGGCCTTCCCGCCGGCTAAGAGCGATGCGCCCGGGATCTCCAGCACGATCGGGACCTGGGGCGTTTCCGCCGGCGACGCGAACGCCGCGGTCAGAAGACGCACTTCGATCGGCGACGTCGGCGCACCCGCCGTGACGAGATCGCCCGCGTAGAGGACCTGTTCCAGCGGCGTCAAGGCTTGGAACGGCCGGGGCTCGTAGTACCCGCTGCGCGCGATGACCTTGGCGCCCGGAGATTTTACGGTCACGCGGAGCTGGTGAAAGGCGCCCGGCTGGGACAGGGACTTCGGGCTGTAGACCAGCAGGTAGACCAGAGACGTGCGGTCCGCGACCTTCGCTAGCTCGCCTCCCAGCTGGTTCGCGTTGCGGACGAAGTCGCCCCCGCTGTCGGCGGCCATCGTGAACAGCGTGTCACTGCCGCCTTCGGCCTTGGGCGCGACGTCGCCGTTGGCGCGAAGGCCCCCGATGTCGATCGTGTCGAGCACCGCGTCCGAGCGCTGGAACTGGGCCAGCGCGGCGGTCAGCCGGTTCCGGGACGACGCGCTCCCGAACCGCGCGTCGCTGTCGATCTTCCAGATGTCTCCCGAGGCGGCCTGCTCCCCGGCGCCCGTCGCGCTGGCGGGGTCCGGCGCCGTGCTGGCCCGCGGCGAGCCGTTCTGCGCGCCGGCGATCCCGCCTCCCGTCAAGAGCCGGGGCTCGAATCCCTCCGAGAAGAACAGCACGTGCTTGCGGCCGCGCACCGAGTCCAGGACCCGGCCCAGCCCGGCGAGGGAGCCGACCAGCTTGGTCGCCCGTCCCCGGAGCAGGTCGTCGTTGGACTTCTGATGGAGGATTTGCAGGTCGCGCAGGCTCTCCAGAAACGCCTGCTCACGGACATTCTTCGCGATGGGCGAGACGCCGGCCGGAAGCCCGAACGGCGGACTGAATGCAAAGGCCAGAGGGTCGGCGCTGGGCCGCGTCAGCGAGGGCGCGCCGAGCGTGGCGATCGCGTCGGTGAGCTGACTCTTGTCGCGCGTGAAGTTGACCAAGAGCTTCCAGCCCGTATCGACCGACAGCGTGCCCACCGCCGCCAGGTCGGTCGCGCGCATCGAGCGTTCCACGAAATCGCGCGCCCCGTCGCGCGCACGCGAGATGCTGGACGGGCTCGAGTAGGACAGATCGAACACCAGAAGCCAGAGGCGGCGCGCCGCGGGCGGGACGGCGCCGGCCCGATCCGCCGGGGCGGCGCTCTGCGCGAGATCGACCAGATCCAGCGTCGAGATCGCCTGCCGCTTGCCGTCGTCGTAGAGCTCGAAGTCGCCGGCGGAGAGCCCTCGGACGGGCTGGCCGTCCTTCCCGATCACGGTCACGGGGATCTCGACCACGATCGAGGCGACACTCTCTCGCACGGGCTTTGGAGCGTCCTGACGGGCGATCGCCACCGCGGGCGCCAGGACGGCCAGCATCCCCAAAAAAGTCGCCGTGGTTCGGCTCATGGGTCGCAGTCGGTTCTCGGGAAAGCAACAATATGGTATTCGCGATTGGGTCGCCCGCTTTCGGCGGACCGGACGCTGACTTCCGATGCCCGGAAGGCCGGCGCCGCTGACGAGGGGTGGTTCGAGAAGGCCGGGAGGTGGCGCTGCTTTTGCTCGGGTCCTCTGCGTGACCGTGCGCCGACCCGTATAGCCGCGGCGCCTACAGCTACGAGGCCGTCGGCGGCGCGGACTCTCCGTAGCGGCTGGCGCGTCCGGTCGCGGGGACCCTGTTCTTCGCGGGTGAGGCGACCAACGCCGAACAGAGCGGCACGGTGGCCGGCGCGATCGCGAGCGGCCGGCGCGCGGCGCGACAACTCTTGCGAGCAATGTAACGGGATGACCCGATGATGCATCGTCCCGTTATTTGGCCGTCGGTGGCCGGCGCGATTCCGCGAATTCCATCGCCGGGCGCCGGGGTTATGAGGCGCGACCTGCAGCTGGCGAGGAGCCCGCGCAGCAGAGCCGAGAGGTCGAGGCCGCCGACCGCGCGCTGGCCCTGCCCGGAATCGCTTCGAGGGCCGGGATCTCAACGGACTTCGAGATCCTCACCCCGCAGGCCAGCGCGCCCCGGACGAGCCCGAGCACCAAGCCCAATCGAATTCGCCCGACGTTATGATCCGTGGTCGGATGGCGATCGCGGCAGGCACGCGTCTGGGCCCCTACGAGCTCTTGTCACCGCTGGGCGCGGGAGGGATGGGGGAGGTGTATCGCGCCCGGGACGTGCGCCTGGGCCGCGAGGTCGCCGTGAAGGTTCTCCCCGAGAGCATCGCGGGCGAACCCGAGGCGCTCGCGCGCTTCGAGCGCGAGGCGCGCGCCGTGGCGTCTCTGTCCCATCCCAACATCCTGGCAATCCACGACTACGGCCGGGAGGCTGGCGTCACGTACGCCGTGATGGAGCTGCTGGAGGGAGAGACGCTGAGGGACCGCATAGGGGGAGGTCCGCTGCCGCCGTCGCGCGCCGTGGCCTTCGCGCTCCAGATCGCCCAGGGCCTGGCGGCGGCCCATGAAAAAGGCATCGTGCATCGGGACCTCAAGCCGGAGAACGTGTTCGTCAGCCGCGACGGGCACGTGAAGATCCTGGACTTCGGTCTGGCCAAGAGCGTGGGCATGCCCGAAGCGAGCTCCGCGGTCGCCGCTCTGGAAACGATGGGCACCTCGGCGGGCGTGATCCTGGGCACCGTCGGCTACATGTCTCCGGAGCAGCTGCGCGGAGAGCCGGCGGGCCCCGAGTCCGACATCTTCTCGTTCGGCCTCTTGCTGTACGAGATGATCGCCGGGCGCAATCCGTTTCGCCGGGGCACCGTCGCCGAGACGATCGTCGCCGTGCTCCGGGAAGACGCTGCTCCCCTCTCAGACTCCGCGCGCACGGTCACCCCCGAGCTCGAGGAGATCCTGGATCACTGCCTGGAGAAGAACCCCGACGACCGCTTCCAGTCGGCGCGGGATCTCGCCTTCGCCTTGCGCGTCCTGGAGCGCTCCGGCAACCGGTCGGCGCCGGAGGAGGGGGTCGCGCGAACGGGCGAGGGGGCGAGCGGGCTCGTCGCCGGCGTCGCGGCAGCGTCGGTCGCGGTGCTGCCGTTCCGGAACATGAGCTCGGATCCCGAGGCCGAGTACTTCAGCGACGGCATTACCGAAGAGATCATCAGTGTATTGACCCACATCGAGGCCCTGCGGGTGGCCGCGCGGACCTCCTGCTTCGCGTTCAAGGGAAAGGACACCGACGTCCGCGGCATCGGCCGCGAGCTCGGAGTGCGCACCGTCCTGGAAGGCAGCGTGCGCCAGGCGGGCCGTCGGCTGCGCATCCATGCGCAGTTGATCGACGTGGCGACGGGCTACCACCTCTGGTCGGAGCGGTACGACCGCGAGCTCGAGGACGTCTTTGCCGTGCAGGACGAGATCGCGCGGTCGATCGCCGAGACGCTCGAGCCGCAGCTGACGGGCGGGCGCGCGGCCCCGCTGCCGGAACGCCCGACCCGCAACGTCGAGGCCTACGACCTCTATCTGAAGGGCCGGCACTTCTGGAAGCTGCGCCGGATGCGATCGGCCATCGAGCACTTCGAGAAGGCCGTGGAGAAAGATCCCGGCTACGCGGTTGCGTACACCGCGATCGCCGACTCCTACAGCATCTGGGGCTTCTACGGCGGCATCTCGACCTGGGAGGCGTACGCGCGGGCCCGCGACGCCGCCGAGCGGGCGCAGGAGCTCACGCCCGACAGCGCCGAGGTCCACCTGTCGCTCGGGGTCATCGAGCACTACTACGGATGGAATTCTGCCCGCGAGGAGAAAGAGCTCAAGCTCGCGATCGAGCGCAACCCCAAGCTCGGCGACGCCTACTTCTGGCTGTCGATCTTTCTGAGCGTGAGCGGGCGGGCCGACGAAGGGCTCGAAGCTGGCCGCAAGGGCGTGGCGCTCGAGCCGCATTCGGCAAACGCCTGGACGGCGGTGGCCTGGGCCGACGCCGGAGCGCGAAAGTTCGCGGAGTCGCTGCCGGAACTCCGCAAGGCGGTTCTGCTGGATCCCGACGCCGCGTTTCCGCTGTGGTCGCTGGGACTCACGCTCCAGGAGACCGGACTGGTGGAAGAGGCGGTCGCGACCTTCGAGCGGGCTGTCACCGTGACGCAGCGCGAGCACTGCTTCGAGATCGCCTTACTCGGGGGCGCGCTGGCCGCCGCCGGACGCCCGGCGTCGGCGCGGGCCCTCCTCGCCGAGCTCCAGGAGCGCGGGCGGAAGGAGTACGTGCCGCCGTTCGACCTGGCCCTCCTGCACACGGCGCTCGGCGAGATGGAGCAGGCCCTGGCGGCCCTGGAGAAGGCGTACGACCAACGCAACGCGTTGCTCTGGTACCGGCTCCACATGCCGATTTTCGACTCGCTCCGGGGCGAGCCCCGCTGGCGCGCCCTGGCCGACAAGCTCGCTCGGACCGCGCCGGTCGTGTTCGAATGAGGATGGGACTGCTCGACTCCGGTACAACCCGGCGGCCCTTCCGGGCGCCCGGCGCTATGCTCGGCGGCTCGGTTGGGTTACCCTAGGGGCTCAGACGCAGATCCGATCGAGAACTTCATGACGGCGCAACCGCCGAATTTGGAGCTTCAGGAGGCGCTCCTCGAGCTCCAGCAGTATCTGTCCGACAGTGTTCCCCCCCTCGTGGTGGCGGACTCGGTACAGCTATTGATGAAGTATCCGCCGCAGGCCTTGATCCCCACCATCCGCGCCTGGACCGCCGCCCAGTACCGAGGCGCTTCGGGCAGCAGCGTTCCGCTTTCGGATTACCTGTTCCATGCGATCAAGAAGATCCACATGATGGGCGAGTTCCGGCTGGTGGCGCGCGAGCCCCTCGAGGCGTACCTCGGCCAGCTCAAGCAGGTCATCCTGGCGCTCTGCCCGGACGAAGACCGGGCGATGCTCCTGGAGAACCTGGGCCGGCTGGGGGAGTCCTCGGCCGCGATCTCCCCGCTGCAAACGATCTTTCGCCAGGCACCCACGGAGGGCGGCCCCCGCGCCTCGGCTTCCGCGGCGGCCGCGGCCGCGGGAATTCGGCCGGGCGAAACGGCCGCGGCGTCCGCCGAAGCGCTGCGCCGGTTTTCCGTCTTGCTCGAGCGGCTCGAATCCCAGGGCGCCCTGAACATCGGAGGGGCCGGCGCGGCCGGCGCCGCGATGCCGGCCACGCTGGAGACGGAAGCGTTGGCTTACGCCGCGCGCAGCTCCCATTCCAACAAGGAGCTCGAGCACTACTTGGCCCGGCTCAAGGAAATGGGGATGGAGGCCGGCACCAACGACATCTTCCGCGCCCTGGCCCAGAGTCTGCCGGGATGGGTGCTGCCCGGACAGGGCGGCGCCGCAAGTCCCATGGCCGGTATGGAATCGGGAGCGCTCGGTGCGATGCGGCGCATCATCACCGAGACGGACGACCCGGCCGAAGGCGGGCGCCGGTTCCAGGAGATGGTCAAGGCGGGCATCGAGCGCTTCAACGAGGGATCCCTGCCCCAGGCCGTGGCGATGCTGGAGCTGGCCGACCGGCTGGTGGCCGAAAGGAAAGTCGACCGGGGCAACGCCGAGATCGTGCGCCGGCGGCTGGGCGATTCGCTGGATCCCGAACAGCTCAAGAAAAAGGCCGAGCAGCCCGACCAGCATGCCCTGCTGCGCAACGTGTTGCGGTTCTTCACGACGCTGACCCCGGAGGGACTGCTCGAAGAGCTCAAACGCGAACAGAAGCGAGACCGGCGCCGCTTGATCCTGCTGTTGCTGGAAGTGCACGGCGCGCCCACGCGCGGGGCCGCCTTCGAGCAGCTGTCGCATTCGATCGGGGCGAACATCGGCGAAGAGGAGTGGTTCTTTCGGCGAAACCTGCTCTACCTCCTGCGCCGGATTCCCCGCGACGCCGAATCTCCGGCGGCCGATGCCGAGACCGACATCCTGCTGCAGCACGCCCAGCTGGGCTTTCCGCTTCTGGTCGTCAAGGAATCGATCGCGGCCCTGGGCCAGATCAAGGATGACCGGTCGGAGACCGGGCTCATCAACCTGATGGCGGATCTGGAGGGCATGCTCGCCAAGCCCGAGGAAGCGCCGTACGAGGCCAAGGACCTGCGCATCCTGCTGGATCGCGTCGCGGCGACCATGGCCCGAGTCCCTTCGCAGAAGGTCCGGCGCGCCCTGGTCGAGCACGCCGGGAAGCGGCAGACGTATCTGGGCGACACGATGGCCCGCCTCGCGGACATGGGAACGCAGAATCTCTCGGACGACCCGGGCACCGTCGAGCTGCTGCTCGGAGTCATCAAGGCCAATCTTCCCTTTCGTCTGCTGGGAGTGACGCTTCGCCAGAACGACGAGAATCTGGTGCACGCCGTGGAGGCGCTCGCATCCACGCCGGTGCAAGCGGTGCGCCGCCAGCTCGAGGACGTCGCGTCGCGGTTCCGCACACAGGACGCGGGCAAGGCCGCCTCGCGGGTGCTGGCGGGATTCGACAAGACCGGGTCCGGCTCCGAAGCCACGTCGGCGGTCGAGAGCGCCTCCGCCAGCCTCCAGGGAGACCTGGACCTGTTCGGACTGCCGGCGCTGTTGCAGAGCCTGTCCGAGTCCGCGTCCTCGGGCACGCTGACGCTGCGGGGTCCCAAGGGGGGCGAGGTCTTCGCGGTCCTGGTTCTGCGGGAGGGAAAGCTCCTCGAGTGTCAGAACGATCACCTGCGCGCCGAGGATGCTTTCTATCAGCTCCTGGAGCGTCCCTCTCCCGGCGAGTTCGCGTTCATCAAGGAGAACATCCCGGCCCGGCCCGACCTGACGCCGCGCGAGATCCTACCGCTCACGCTGGAAGCCATGCGCCGCTATGACGAGTTCCAGGAAGCGGCCGCGCTGGTGGCCGACGACGTGCTTCTCGAGACCACCGACGTCAAGCCCACGCCCCATCCCACGGAGAAGGACGGCGCGTTCCTGAAGGCGCTCTGGATGCGCGTGGCGCAGGGCGCCACGCCGCGCGACTGCGAGCGGTCGATCGCGTCCGACTCCTACCGGATTCGGCGGGCCCTGGTCCATTGGGTGGAACAGGGGGCGCTGAAGCCGCAGGCGCCGCCGGCCTCGCCGAAGGCGCCCGACGAATCCTCCCCGCCCTAGCGGGTCTCGGGGCGGCGGACCGGTATGATCCGTCGCGGTGCAAGACTTCGAGAAGCTCGGGTCCTTCTATCTCGGACGCCGGTACGACCTGGCGGGCCGGAAGCGGACCGAAGATCTGCTCCTCTACGACTCCCGCGACCTGGTGACCCACGCGGTCTGCGTGGGGATGACTGGAAGCGGCAAGACCGGGCTTTGCCTTTCGCTGATCGAAGAGGCCGCGATCGACGGCGTCCCGGCGATCCTGATCGATCCCAAGGGCGACCTCGGAAATCTCCTGCTGACATTTCCGAATCTCCAGCCCGCCGACTTTCGTCCGTGGATCAACGAGGAGGACGCCGCGCGCAAGGGGTCCTCGCCCGACGACTTCGCCGCCCAGCAGGCCGAGGCCTGGAAGAAGGGGCTCGCGGAATGGGGCGAGGACGGGGCCCGCATCCAACGTCTCCGCGACGCTGCCGAGTTCCTCATCTATACCCCGGGCTCGAGGGCCGGGCGGCCCGTATCGATCCTGCGCTCGTTCGCGGCTCCTCCCGAGCCCGTTCGCGGCGACGAGGAGCTGTTCCGGGAGCGCGTGGCCTCGACGGCGACGGGGCTCCTGACGCTGCTGGAGATCGACGCCGATCCGCTGCAGAGCCGGGAGCACATCCTCGTCTCGACGGTTCTTTCGGGCGCCTGGTCGCGGGGGGAGGACCTGGATCTGCCGTCCTTGATCGCCCGCATCCAGACGCCCGGGGTGCCCCGAATCGGCGTCGTCGATCTGGAGTCTTTTTTCCCGGCCAAGGAGCGCTTCGCCCTGGCCATGCGCTTGAACAATCTTCTGGCGGCGCCGGGATTCGCGACGTGGATGGAAGGGGAAGCGCTGGAGATCGGATCGATCCTCCGTTCGCCGCAGGGGAAGCCCCGCGTCGCCATCTTTTCGATCGCCCACCTCTCCGACGCGGAGCGGATGTTCTTCGTGACCCTCCTTCTCAATCAGACGCTGGCGTGGATGCGCACGCAGTCGGGGACCACCAGCCTGCGGGCGATTCTCTATATGGACGAGATCGCCGGATACTTTCCGCCCGTGGCCACACCGCCGGCCAAGGCGCCGCTGCTGACGCTCTTGAAGCAGGGCCGCGCCTTCGGGCTGGGCGTGGTGCTGGCCACGCAGAATCCGGTCGACCTGGACTACAAGGGCCTGTCCAACGCCGGAACGTGGTTTTTGGGGCGCCTCCAGACCGAGCGCGACAAGGCGCGGGTGATCGAGGGGCTGGAAGGCGTGGCGGCGGGCGCCGCTCGGAAATTCGACCGGGCCGCGATGGAACAGACCCTGGCCGGGCTCAGGAACCGCGTATTCCTCATGAACGACGTCCATGAAGACGCCCCCGAGGTCTTCGAGAGCCGATGGGCGCTGTCCTACCTGCGCGGGCCGTTGACGCGCTCGCAGATCCAGATCCTCATGGCCTCCCGGCGCGCGGAGGGCGAGTCCGCGCCGCCGGCGAAGGCTCCGGGATCGGCGACGCCGCCGACGGCCGGAGGCCCGCGTCCGATCCTGCCGCCCTCCGTGTCGCAGCTCTTCGTGCCGGCGCGCGGGCCCACGGGAGACCGGGTCTACCGCCCGGCCGTCCTCGGCCTGGCGGAAGTGCATTTCGCGGATGCGAAGACCGGGGTGTCCTCGACCGAAAAAGTCGCGCGCGTCGCGGACTTAGCCGACGCCGTCGACTGGTCCGCCGGGAAAGATCCGGAGTTCTCGGTCGAGGACTTGGAGCCCCAGCCGGAGAGCGGCGCCCGCTTCGCAGATTTCGGCGCCTCGCTCGGGCCGCAGAGCGCGGAGGCCTGGGCCAAAGATTTCGCCACCTGGCTCT
>JBDTXY010000017.1:0-17467 GCA_040005945.1 Acidobacteriota bacterium | reverse complement strand
CGCGTCCTCGGCGATCTCCTCGCGGAGCTCCCGGATGCGCTCCAGGCCCGCGAACGCCTCCGTGACCTGGCTGCCGATCGAGACGATTTGCACCACGGGTCCCACGAGCAGCCCCAGGTAGAGCGAGAACGAGACGAAGGATCCCACCGTCATGCGCCCCGCCTGGATCTCGTGCGCCCCGATCCACATGATCGACACGCCCACGACTCCGAGCAGCAGCGTGGACAGGGCCGACACGGCCGAAAACCCCGTCATGGTCTGCGCGACGTTGCGGAAGAGGCGGTGCGCTCCCCGCGTGAAGACCAGAGCCTCGCGCCGTTCCGCGCGGTACGCCTTGACGACGCGCACGCCCGAGAACGACTCGGTCAGCCGGCCCGCGACGTCCGCGTTGATCTTGGAGCGCTCGCGGAACAGAGGCCGCAGCGTCTTGAAGGCGTACAGCAGAACCAATCCGAAGAGGGAAAGGACGCCGAGCGCGATCAAGGTGAGCTTGGCGTTGAAGTAGAAGAGGATGACCAAGGCGAACAGGGCCGTCAACGTTCCACCGGCCAACTCCACCAACCCCGTGCCCACGAGGTTGCGGATCCCCTCGGCGTCGGTCATGACCCGGGACAGCAGGATGCCCGTCTTGGTCTGATCGAAGAAGGCGATCTGGAGCCGGCCGACGTGCTTCTGGACGCTGCGCCGCATCTCGGTGATCGAGCGCTGCGCGGCCTTCCCGAGCACCTGGGACAGAGAGTACCCGGTGATTCCCTGGATCAGCGTCGCGCCGGCGGCGGCGAGCACGATGGGAAGGAGAAGGTCCCGCCGGTTCTTCCCGATGACGTCGTCCAAGAGAATCTTCGTGACGCCCGGCAGCACCAGGCCGGCCAGCCGGCTGATCAGAAGAAGGCCAAATCCCAGGGCCAGCCGCCCGCGCCGGGCCTCGACGAGCTCCATGGCGTCGCGAACCAACACGGACAGCGGGAGGCTTTTCTTCTTCTTCTTGTCCTCTTCCGGGGACCTCGTGCCGCCGCGCGGGCGCCGCTCCGCCTTGCTCGCGCGGGAGGAGAACCCGCCGCCCGTCAATCCCAGCCGAGCCACCCTCAGCCCCCCGCCTCGCCCGAAGACGTCATCCGCGGATTGTATCGACAGGCCTGGACGAGGCTCGAAAGGAGATCCACGACTCCATGTACGCTCCGCGTGCGCGCGAAGACTCAACGTGCGCTTTGACAAATGCCGATTTCGGGAGAGATTGCTCCGGGACGGAGGTGCGGGATGGTGGGACAGATCGTTTCGCTGATTGCCGCGGGGATGATCCTCGCGGCCTTCGGCGGGCAGCAGGCCGGCAAGCTCGCTCCGGAGGCGCCGGCCTACCTGGTGTTGAACCTGTTCGGCTCCGCCATCCTCACCTACTTCGCGGTCAAGGCCGAGAACCTGGGCCTGATACTGCTGGAGGGGAGCTGGGCCCTGATCAGCGCTGTCTCGCTGTTCCGGACGCTCCGGAGGCCCGCTCCGACACGATGAGCAGCCGGTGCGATCCGAGCGCGAACGGCTCCTCCTTGGGCGAGCCGAAGTAATCGAGCACCCGGAAGCCCGCCGTATCCAGGAGCCGCACGATCTCGTTGACCGTGTAGACGCGGTGCGACGCCAGCTTGGTCTGCGTCTCCCCGTGGCGCGACAGCGTGAACCGGTTCTCGATGCGTCCGGTGATCGGGTCGTAGCGCGTCTCCTCGACGAAATGAAAGCCGCCGACCTGCGCCTCCGAGTAGGACTCCAGCCGGGGAAAGATGGACTCCGCGGTCTGGCCGTAGTCGATGGCGAACCGGCCGCCGGCGCGCAGCGCGCGCGCCACGGCCGCGAGGAAGTCCGCGTTGCCGGCGTCGTCGAGAAATCCGAAGCTGTTCCCGAAGCAGAAGGCGGCGTCGTACTGGACCTCGCGGGGAAGCCTCCGCATGTCCGAGCGTGAAAACGTCGCCCGGAGGCCTTGTTTCGCCGCGGCCTGAATCCCCACGTCCAGGAATTCCTGCGAGATGTCGACGCCGGTCATGGCGCAGCCTCGCGCCGCCAGGGGAAGAATCAGCCGGCCGTCGCCGCACGGCACGTCGAGAACACGCGTGCCGGAGGACAGGCGCAGATGTTTCCAGAGAAACTCGACGTCCTCGCGCGTGACCTCTTCGGGCACGGCCGCCGCCCAGAACTCGACGACGAAACCCGAGAAGAAGTCCTCGAACCAGTCCGACGGCGCGTTCGGGGGCTTCTGAGTCACGGGGCGTAGACCTGGCGATCCACGATCTCCATGTAGCGTGCGGGAGCCTCGAGCTCCCGGAATCCCGTCTTGCGATAGAGATCCTGCGCGTCCCGTGTCACGAGCATCCAGCGCCGAAGGCCGTGAAGATCGGGATGGGCGCGGATCACTTCCATCAGCCACTTCGCCAGACCCTTCCCGCGGTGCGTGGGCAGAACGAAGACGTCCGCGACGTAGGCGAAGGTGGCGTAGTCCGTGATGACGCGCGCAAATCCGACCTGCCGCGGCCCGTCGTAGACCCCGAAGGGCAGCGAATTCTGGATGGACCGGTCCAGGACCGCCCGGGGGATTCCGGCCGCCCAGTAGGAGCTGCCCAGAAACGCGTGGATCTCGGCATGGTCCAGCCGGTCCCGGTCCGTCGAAATGCAGTACTCGTCGCGCCGCCACTCCATGGGCGGCCATGCTACCGCCTCCCCATGAGACGACCGCCGGATTAGGGTTGGATTAAGCCTTCGGCGGCCATCCGGCGCGGATCCAGAATCCGCAGCTGCGCACGCCACTGTGCGAACGAAGGAGTCGACGCCATGTCACGCTCCCAACAGCCGGTCCGCCCGCTGCTTCTGGTCTCGATCGTGTTGGCCTTGACCCCCGCGGTGGGAACGGCTCAGCCCACGTTTGGCTACTCGCCGCGCTTCTGTCAGATCTGGAACGTAGCACCCAGTGCCAATCTCCCGTCGGGAGACAGCAGTCTGGGCGCGATCGCGGCGGTCACTCCCAACGACATGTGGGCCGTCGGCAGCTCGCTCGACGGCTCGCGCCACACGCTGACCGAGCACTGGAACGGCACGGCGTGGAGCATCGTCGCCAGCCCCGACGGCCCGCAACCCACGAACTTCCTGATGGCCGTGGACGCGCTGAGCACGGGGGATGTCTGGGCGGTCGGATTTTCCGCGAGCGCGAATCCCTTCGATCCCCAGAGCAAGACCGTGGTCGAGCACTGGAACGGCGCGGGCTGGGGAGTCGTGCCCAGTCCCAACCCCCCGCTGCCGCGCGGCTTCGAATCCTCCAATGAGCTCTTCGGCGTGGCCGCGGCCTCTCCCAACGACGTCTGGGCCGTCGGGCACACGTACGACTTCTCCGACGGCCAGAGCCTCATCCTGCATTGGGACGGTGTCGAGTGGACGGACATGTCGACGCCGGACCCGGGCTTGGCCGGGTGGTTGAACGGCATCGAGGTGGTGTCTCCCAACGACGTGTGGGCCGTCGGCTGGAACTCCGTCGACTTCGTCCAGGTCAATCTCATCAAGCACTGGGACGGCACGAGCTGGTCCGTTGTGGACGCCCCGAACGTCGGAAACTTCGTCAATCAGTTGGAGAGCGTCTCGGCCAGCTCCCCAAACGACGTGTGGGCCGTGGGCTTTCACCTCGATGTAATCGGCGTCGACCAGCCGAACCAGACCTCCGTGCTGCATTGGAACGGGACCGCGTGGAGCGTCGTGCCCAGCCCCAACCGGACCCAGCTCAACAACTATCTGTTCGACGTCGTCGGCCTGTCGGCCGGCAACGCCTGGGCGGTGGGCTTCTACGACAACGGCTTTCAACTTCTGACGATGATCCAGCGCTGGAACGGGTTCGAATGGGGCGTCGTCACCAGCTCCAATGCGAGCGACGCCACGAACGAGCTCACCGGAATCGTCGCGGTCGGCCCCAACGAGGCATGGGCGGTGGGCCAGTCGTTCGGCTTCTTCAATTGGGAGACGCTCGTGGAGCATCTCTCGTGCCCGTCCCAGGCCACGACGCGAACGGTCAAGCGATGAGGCGACGGGTTGCGCGCTCGAGCCCGTCATCCCTCGCTGCGCTCGGGATGACAGGCTATTGCCCGAGTTCCGTATCGGCGACAACCAGCTACGAGCCCCTCCGAATCGGGAGCCGCTCCAGGAGCCAGTAGAAGGGCAGCAGCGCGTACGGCCACCGATGCCCCGGGCCCAGTGGGGCACGCCGACTAGCTGCAGGAACGTGTCGCAGGGAGCCACCCTCTCGGCGAAGCTCGCGGCGTTCAACGCGTCGCCGGACACGATCTCGCAGCCCGCCGGCAGCCGTGCCTCCGAGCCCGGCCGCGCCAGCGCGCACCGCGTGTCCGCGCGACTGCAGCTCCGGAATCACGCGGCGGCCCAGGTACCCCGTGGCTCCGGTCACGAAGACCTGCGGCTCGGCATTGCTCGGAATCGCCCGGCGCCTATCCTATGCTCTCGAAAAGAGGTCACCGATCCAGTCGACAATCTCGCTCCCGCTCTGGCTCGCCGCCGTGCTCGTGGTCCTGGCGGCGTGGGCGGCGCTGGACCGGCTGCTGCTTCCGAGCGTGCGGTGGGTCCTGCGCCGGCGCGTGAATCGCGTGCTCGAGGAGATCCACACGCGGCTGAAGATCCGCATCCAGCCCTTCCATCTGACCAAGCGCGAGGTCTTAATCGACCGGCTGCTCTTCGACCCGCAGGTGCAACAGGCCGCCGAGGCGCATGCGCGCGCGGACGGCTCGCCGCAGGCGGCCGCGATGGACCAGGCGGGGCGCTACGCGAAGGAGATCGTGCCGGCGTTCAACGCGTACGTCTACTTTCGCGTGGGCTACTGGATCGCGCGCAACCTGGCGCGCTCGCTCTACCGGGTGCGCCTGGGGTACTCCGACGAGGAAGGCCTGGCCGCGATCGCGCCGGATGTCACGGTCGTCTTCCTGATCAACCACCGCTCCAACATGGACTACGTCCTGGTGTCCTACCTGGCCGCGGAAAAGGCCGCGTTGTCCTATGCGGTGGGCGAGTGGGCGCGAATCTGGCCCCTCCAGACGCTGATCCGCGCCATGGGCGCCTACTTCGTGCGCCGCAATTCCCGCGATCCGCTCTACCGCAAGGTGCTCGAGCGCTACGTCGCCATGGCGACTGCGGCCGGCGTCACGCAGGCGGTCTTTCCGGAGGGAGGCCTCTCGCGCGACGGCAAGCTCCGCCCGCCCAAGCTCGGCATCCTGGACTACATGCTGCGCGGCTTCGACCCGGCGGGGCGCGACATCGCGTTCGTGCCGGTGGGGATCAACTACGACCGCACGTTCGAAGATCGCAGCTTCCTGGTCGAGCGAGAGCCGAGTGCCCAGCGCCCGGGCACCGCGGGAGCGCTGGCGAACACGCTGAAGTTCGTGGGCCGCAACCTGAGTCTGATGGCCCGCAACCGCTGGCACCGCTTCGGCTACGCGTGCGTGAACTTCGGCTCGCCGCTCTCCCTGGCGGACTACGCGCGCCGCCGCGGCGTCGACTTCCGCTCGCTCTCCAAGGAAGAGCACTCCCAGCGCCTCGAAGAGCTGGCGCGGGAGCTCATGGCCGCGGTCGCCCGCGTCATCCCGGTCGTCCCGGTCTCCCTCGTCGCGACCGCCTTCGTCGCGCAGCCGCAGAAGAGCTGGAGCGAGCTGGAGCTGAAGGCCCGAATCCTGAAGTGGATCGAAGACCTCGAGCGCCGCGGCGCCCACGTCTACGTTCCCCGCGGCGACCAGGACTACGCGATCGCCGTGGGCCTCCGGATGCTCACTCTCCGGCACTTGGTCGAAGAGACGGGCGGCTTGTATCGCGCGGTGCCGGAGGAGCTACCGCTGCTTTCCTACTACGCGAACTCGATCGCGCATTTGCTCGGCTGAATTCGCCCGCCCCCGCCGCCTGATCGCAAGCGTTGCGGACAGCGCCGCCGCGAGCGCGGAAATCGCCAGGCCCTGCCGGAAGCCGGGAGGAAGGTACCGGCACAGGATGCGGGTCTCGCCGGCGGGGACGCGGATCGCGAGGAAGGCGCCGTTGGCGAGAAACGTGGGCAATGGCTGCGCGTTGGCCTCCGCGCTCCAGCCGCCGTCGTCGGAGATGGGCAGGACGAGGACCCGCGGGGCGCTGCTGCGAACGTGCACGCGGATCTCTTCCGGCGTGGGTTTTTCGAGCGACAGGATCTCGGCGTTTCCCAGAAAGGACTCGCCCGCGCCCACGAGGAAAGCGGAGTGCAGGAAGCCCGACTCCGTGGACAATCGCGCGCGCAGCTCGGCGGGATCGCTCATACCGAGGATGCGGTCGGGAAATACTCCCTCCGTGGTCGTGACGGAAACAATTCTGCCGCCTGGCAGGAGACGCGCGCGGGTATCGAGGAAGTCCAGGAACGGAGCCTCGGGTTTCATCACGCGCGAGGGGTACTCGGCGGGCCCGGTGTAGCCGACGGTCGCCTGCAGGACGTCCGCATAGGCTGCCGGCGCGGCGACTCCGTGAACGCGCACGTCCTCGAGGCCGTACATGTACGCCATGCCCGAAAGCGTGCCGTCCGAGCCGGAGAAGCGCCCGCCGTGCGAGGCGCTCTGAAGCTCCTGGACTTTCGGGGTGGCGGGGAAGTAGTCCCTCGGACTGGTTCCCGGATTGAAACGCGCTCCGATCTTCAGGAGGTCCACGGACGTGCCGCAGAGAAGAAGCAGCGCGAGGGCTCGCCGCCGAGCGGCGCCGGCGGTGAGAGCCAACACGACGAAAACGCCGGTCAGAAGCAGGATCGGAAGTGCAAAGCTCATTGCGCGCCACGCCGTCAGCGGCGGGCGCCCCGCCGTCCGCGCGTACTCGGCCAGCACGAGGAGACATCCCGCGAGCGCGAGGCCGACACCCCATTGCGTCGCGCGCACGCGGGCGCCCCGGGCGAGCGCGTCCAGCTCCCAGGCCGCGAGCAGCGCCAGGAGCAGGACGGCGATGCAGTTGGCCCGGTTGGTGGTCAGGCGGGAGGCGATCTCACCGACAAAAGGGGTCGCCTGCAGGACGTACACGAGCGGCGGATACCAGAGCACATAGAGCCCCAGACCGAGCAGCGCAGGTCTGGCCCATCGGATCGCGCGCGGCGCATGGCGGCGGAAGAAGGACGCCAGGGCGAACGCCACGATCAGAATCCCCGCATAGCCGCTGGCGCGCCCCGCGAAGGAGTACGGCCCGAACTTGTCCAGGTCTCGCGGGTTTCCCTGCGCTTCCGGGATCAACCAGAACCGCGCGATCGTCCAATAGGTCGGCGGCTCGAGAAGATCGCCGGCCTGGAACGTGGGCCCCGCGTTCGCGATCGACCGGGCCACCTGCACGGAGCGCTCGCTGTGGACGAGCGTCAACGCCGCCGGCAACGTGTAGGCGCCCGTGAGCGCGAGAGCCAAGAGGGCGCCCGCCACGGACAGTCCCGCGCGCCTGGAGCGCTGCGCCATCGAAACCCGCTGACCCCCAAGGGCGAAGAGGAAGAACACGGCGCCGGCCAACGCGACGAAGAACTCGGTTTCGGGGTACCCGCCCAGCAGGAGAAGGAACACGACTGCGACCGTCCCGAGGAATCCTCCCGGAAGCCCGCGCGCCAGCCGCTCCAGCGCCACAAGCGTCCACGGCAGAAGCGCCGCGGGCCACGTGTCCGGATAGTGGATCCACGCCGTCATGTGAATCGCGAATCCGTAGGCGAGCCCTCCCCAGAAGGATGCGAGCGCGCCGATCGAGCGCCAGCGGATGAACCAGAAGGCGCCAACGGCGGCCAGCCACAGCTTGACCGCAGCCGCGCAGGCGAAGGCCCACGGGAGCGGCATCAGCAGCGCGAAGAGGGTCGTCGGCGTCACGGCCTGGGCCTGCGGGTTCGACCAGAGCGGCACGCCGCAGCCGTTGGCGGCGAGTCGTAAGGGAAGCCGTCCGCTGCGGTACGCATCCGAGACCGCCTGGGTCCACGGGACAAACTGCATCGGCACGTCGGAGAGCTCGTCGTTGCGAACCGCCGGCATCCGGGGATCCGGCAGGAGCAGCACGGCGTTGCCCGCGGGCACCGGCAACAGGCCACGAAACGCCGGGTAGAAGGCCGTCGCGAGCGCGAGCGCTGCGTAGAGAAGGAGGACGCGCCGCGGAGTCAACTGGCGTCAAATCCTATCCCCTGTGATATTTCTGGGCGGCTTTCCTGACCTGAATCTCGAGAGGAGGAGCCATGGCCCGCGGCATGAATCGGAGAGTCCTCATTCGCTATGGGGCGCTGGGCGGCGCGGCCGCGCTGGCTCGGCCGGCGATCGCCAAGCAAACCCAAACCCAGGCCGCGTCCGCCGCCCGCCCGCCCGCGTTCGCACTGGAGGAGGCCACCGTGGCTGACCTGCAGAAGCGCATGGCGTCCGGGCGGGACTCGGCGCGCTCGCTGGCCGAAAAGTACATCGCGCGCATCGAGGCCGTCGACGGACGCGGGCCGACGCTCAAGTCCGTTTTGGAGATCAACCCCGACGCCCTGGCGATCGCGGACGGCCTGGACGCCGAGCGCAAGGCCGGCAAGCTCCGCGGGCCGCTCCACGGCATTCCGCTGCTCGTCAAGGACAACATCGGGACGGCCGACCGCATGAATACGACGGCCGGATCGTTGGCCCTGCTCGGCGTGACGCCGTCCGCCGACGCGCACATCGTCAAGCGGCTGCGCGAGGCGGGCGCGGTCATCCTCGGCAAGACCAACCTTTCGGAGTGGGCCAACTTCCGCTCCACCCATTCCACCAGCGGCTGGAGCGGTCGGGGCGGCCAGTGCCGCAATCCCTACGCGCTGGATCGGAACCCCTCCGGTTCCAGCTCCGGCTCCGGCAGCGCCGCCGCGGCCAGTCTGTGCGCGATCGCCGTCGGCACGGAGACCGACGGCTCCATCGTCTCGCCCTCCAACAACTGCGGCCTGGTGGGGATCAAGCCGACGCTCGGCCTGGTCAGCCGGTCCGGCATCATCCCGATCGCGCACAGCCAGGACACCGCGGGGCCGATCGCGCGCACCGTCACCGACGCGGCCATCCTGTTGAGCGCGCTCGCGGGCTATGACGCGGCCGATGCTCCGACCCGGAAGCTCTCCGGCCAGGCGGCCACGGACTACACGACGTTTCTGGATGCCAGGGGCCTGGAGGGAGCGCGGATCGGAGTGCCCCGCAAGAAGCTCTTCGGGCAGTCGCCCGCCGCCGACGCGCTCCTGGAAAGCGCGATCACCGACATGAAGCGGCTGGGCGCGGTCATCGTGGATCCCGCCGACATCGCGACCGTGGGTCAGCTCGACGACGACGAGTTCGAAGTCCTCCTCTACGAGTTCAAGGCCGACTTAAACGCGTACCTGGCGGGCCTGGGACCCTCCGCGCGATACCGCACGTTGGAGGATCTGATCCGGTTCAACGAAGAGAATCGCGACCGCGAGATGCCGTACTTCGGCCAGGAGATCTTCGAGAAGGCAGAGGCCAAGGGTCCGCTCACCGAGAAGGCCTACAAGAATGCGCTCGCGAAGGATCTCCGGCTGTCCCGCGTGGAGGGCATCGACAAGACGATGGACCTGCACAAGCTCGACGCCTTGATCGCCCCGACGAGCGGACCCGCCTCGCTGATCGACCTGGTCAACGGAGACTATGGCGTCGGCGGCAGCTCCTCGCTGCCCGCGATCGCCGGCTACCCCGACATCACGCTGCCGTGCGGTTTCTACCTCGGGCTACCCGTGGGGATGTCGATCTTCGGCCGGGCCTGGAGCGAGCCCAAGCTCTTGAAGATCGCGTATGCCTACGAGCAGGCCACGAAGCACCGGCGGCCGCCGAAGTTTCTGCCGACTGTGGACGTAACCCCTGGGGCGCCGCGAGGGGCGTAGCACTTCAGTCCGTCGGGATCCCGCGCTCGACACGCGATGTTCCCAATCAAGCGCGGGATCCCTCGCTGCGCTCGGGATGACGGGCTGTTGCCCGAGCGCCGCGTGGCTTCTAGCCCGCTACTCCGGAAACGTCTCCGGCTGCTCCACCGCGCGGTGGTAGAGCGCGTCGTCGATGTTTCTGCCCGTCACGACCAGCACGACGGGGCCTTCCACTTCCTCGAGCTTGGCGAGCGCGGCCAGGCTCGCGGCGGCGGCTCCCTCGACCCGCAGGCCGGCCTTCGCGAATTCTCCGACGGCCACGGCGATCTCGCGCTCGGAGACCATGAGCATCCGGTCGACGACTTCGTTGACGAGCTCGACGGCCGCCGGAATCGCGACGCGCACGGCCATGCCGTCGGCGAACGTGTCCATGCGGTCGCACTCGACCGGCGCATGCGCCTCGAAAGACAACGCCATCACCGGCGCTTCCTTGGCGACCACGCCCACGACCAGTGTCTCGGGCGCCCGGCGGTGCAGCGTCTGCCCGATGCCGCAGATCAACGCCCCATTTCCGACAGGCACGATGACCGCGGCGGGATGCTCGGGCAGTTGATCCAGGATCTCGTCGGCGATGGCGCCGTATCCCACGAACTGCGTGGGCTCGACGCCGTCCTCGAAGAAGGGCAGGTGGGCTTCGGCGGCGAACCGCTTGGCCTCCTCCTTCGCGAAGTCGAGGTCCGTGCCGGTCACGCGCAGCTCCGCGCCGAACCGATCGATCAGCGCGAGCTTGGCGATGGAGGCGCCGGCCGGCGCGTAGACCATTGCGCGAAGGCCCGCCCAGCGACAAGCCCACGCGACGGCCGCGCCGTGATTGCCGGTGGAGGCGGTGACGACGGCCGCCGCTCCGTCCTGCCGGAACTTCTCGATGGTCGGCAGCGCTCCGCGCCACTTGAACGCGCCCAACTCGTGCGCGTCCTCGCGTTTCCAGTAGACGCTGCGACCCGGGAGAAGCGTCTCCGGAGCCTTCTCCAGAGGTGTGGGGAGTTCCACTGAGAGCAGGCTACACTACTGCCGGCGGCTCGCCGCCCTCCTCTTTGGCTCTGGCCGGCCCGACTTGCCGCGCCAGGGCCCGGACCAGCGACCGCGACGCCAAGAAAATGAGCATGCCCACGAAGGGCATCACGACGATCCAGGCCACGACGGCGTGCCCGATCGTGGTCCCGAGCGAGGCCAGCGCTGCCAGCGGGTCGGTCTTGACGAAGGCGACCAGCTGATCGAGCGACATCGTCATGCGCGGCGCCCGAAACATCTTTTCGCCCAGGCGGATGAACGGGAAGATCAAGAGCAGCTGCAGGGCATAGGAAGACCAGTTGATCGTCTGGATGATGGGCTGGTTCAGCCGCAGCGCCCAGGCCGCGGCGAAGGTCAGGATCGTCGTCACGCCCACCACCGGAATGACCGCGATGCACAGGCCCACGGCCACCGTGAGCGCAATCCGCTCGGGCGAGAGGCCCTGGGTGAGCTGCTCCACGATCGCGGAGGCGATCTTGTCCCGAAGTTCCTGGGGTCTCATGCTCCGGGTGAACGGGCGGCCCGCGAGAAGGATCGCGTCGGAATCGTGCGAGTCATCCGGGCGAACTGTATCGCGCGGGCGGCGCGCGTCACTTGGGCGCGGGTGCCCCCGGCTTTTTCTTGACCGTCTCCAGGGCGATCGTCACGTCGACGTCGTCGCTCAACATGAACCCGCCGGCGTCCAGCGCCTTGTTCCAGTTGATGCCGTAGTCCTTGCGATTCAACTTCGCCGCGAGCTCGAAGCTGGCCCGCTCGTTGCCGCCGGGGTCCTTCACGGCGCCCAGGTAGACGACCGGGATCGTGATCTCTTTGGAGACGCCGCGCATCGTCAGCGTTCCGGTGACGTCGAACTTGTCCTTGCCGGTGGGCGTGATCTTGGTGCTCTGGAAGGAAATGTCGGGGTTCTTCTCTGCGTCGAAGAAATCGGCCGAGCGCAGGTGCTTGTCGCGGTCCGTGTTTCCCGTATCGATCGAGGCGGTCTTGATGTGGAAGGCCACGGAGGAAGTCTCGGGCTTCGCGGTGTCGGCCTGGATGGCGCCCTCGAAATCCCCGAAGCGGCCGCGCACCTTGGACGCGAAGTGCCGGATCTGGAAGCTGACGTCCGAGTGGTTCTTGTCGATCGTGTAGGCGTCGGCCGCCAGCAGGGGAACGGCCGCGGCGAGCAGGAACGGAATCAGGGCACGGGTTCTGCGAAACATGGTGTCTCCTTTCGGGTCGGACGGCGGTTTGGCGATTCTCGAGCTTCTCACTGCACGCAACCGCGCGCGGCGACGGAAATTTCCGTTTCGACCCGATCCGCGCGCGTGCCGATCAGCCGATCATGCAAGTTGGCGACGACGCAAGCGTGGTTGGGGACGATGCGGACCCGATCGCCCACGCGGAAGGATTCGCCCTCCTGAATCTGGATGACGCCGTGCTCCTCGGAGAGCCGCGCGAGACGGCTGCGGCGTCCGAGCACCAAGCCGTGCCCGTCCGGCCGCGGCCGCAGCGGATCGGTGGACAGCGTCTTGGATCCCGCGTCCACGACCGCACGGTCCCGCGCCGGCACGCTGACCACGGTCGTCAACACCGTCATGGCGCAGTCCTCGAAGCCGCACGTGCCCAGCGTGACCTGGGAGAGGTCGTTGTACACGTACGTCCCCGGCCGGCATTCCGTCACCCCCCGCTGCGTCATCGCCGCGGCGACCGTCGGAGTCGATCCCAGGGAGACCTCGGCGACGGGGAGGCCCGCGGCGCGCAGCGCCTCCGCAACCTCGGCGACGATGCGGCCCTCGTCGCGCCCGATCCGCGCCACCTGCTCCGGCGTCTCCCCGCCGTAGCCCTGTCCGCCGTGCGTGAAGACGCCGTCGAAGGAGAGCCCGGGCAGCGCCGCGATCCGGCGGGCCGTCTCCAGCGCGTCCTCCGGCGAGACGCCCACCCGATGGAAGCCACAGTCGATCTTGAGGCGCACCGGCAAGCGCCGGCCGGCCGCGTGAAAGACGCGGCTCAGGCTCGCCGCCCCTTCCTCGCTGTCGGCGCCGACCGCGATGCGGATGCGGTCGGAGAGGGCCAGCAGCCGGCGCGCCTTCTCGGCGCCCACGACCGGGTATCCAAGGAAGATGTCGTCGAAGCCGGCGGCGGCGAAGACTTCCGCCTCGGACACTTTCGCCAGGGTGAGTCCCACGGCCCCCGCCGTCAGCTGCATTCTCCCGACCTCGGGCGACTTGTGCGTCTTGGCGTGCGGCCGCAGCTTGACGCCCGCCGCGCCGGCGTGGGCCTGCATCGACGCGATGTTGCGCTCGAGGACATCCAGATCGATGAGGACGGAGGGAGTCTGGAGATCCTCGATGGGGGTCATCCGCGCGCGCTCCGAAACATCGCGAACACCAGGCCCGACGGGGCCAGCGCGATGGCCGCGAAGGTGATGGGGACCGGGAAGACGGCCGCGCGATCGGCGGGTTTGGAAAACGTCCCGGACAGGGCGATGATCGACACGATCAGCCAGCCGGACGCCGTCGCGAGCATGCTGAGCGCGACGTTTCGGACCATCCGACCAGCGACGGGTGCTCTTTCTTTTCGTCGTCGCGCTTGGGGCCGTGGCGCCAGCCGTCGGCCATCCGCTGCCGGGCCCAGTTCTGATGCGTGTTGCTGGCGAGCAGCTCGGTCAACGCGCTGATCTCCCGCGGGAGTTTGTCTCCCGACGTGTCGCGAGGGGCGGAACTGTACTCCACGGCGAAGCCTCCTGAGTGCGATTGGGCGTGGGAAGCTTATCGCCGGTTCGGATCATCCCGCAGCAGGCCGCCGCGGCGCCCTGCTAGAGTCTCCGGATGCGTTTGCGCTCGATTTTCCTGGCGGCCTTCGTCCTGGGCCTGGCGCTTCCGGCCGCCGCGCGGCCCTCGCCGCTCAAGGTCTACATTTCGGCCGACATGGAAGGCGTCGCCGGCGTCGTGACGTCGGACCAGCTGGGCCCTCCCGGGTTCGAGTACGAGCGATTTCGGGGCTTCATGACCGACGAGGTCTTAGCCGCGATCGCGGGCGCGCGCGCGGCGGGCGCCACGGAGTTCCTGGTCTCCGACTCGCACGGAAACGGCGAGAATCTCCTGATCGAGAAGTTCCCCAAGGACGTCCAGATCGTCCGTTCCTGGCCCCGCCCGCTCATGATGATGGAGGGCATCGACGGCAGCTTCGGCGCGGTGCTCTTCATCGGGTACCACGCGTCGACGACCAATCCCGCCGGTGTGCGCGCACACACGATGTCCTCCGCGAACCTGGCGGACGTGCGCCTCAACGGCCTGTCGATGCCGGAGGCCGGCGTCAACGCGGCCGCGGCGGGGCACTTCGGGGTTCCGGTCGCGATGATCTCGGGAGACGACGTCATCGTGAAGGAAGCGCAATCGCTGCTGGGTCCGATCGAAGGCGCCGTCGTCAAGTGGGCTCTCGGATTTCATTCCGCGCGAACGCTGACGCCCGAGGCCGCCTGCGACCGGATTCGCGAGGCCGCCCAGCGGGCGATCTCCCGCGTGCGCGAACTCAAGCCGTACCGCGTGGCGGCCCCGGTGACGCTGGATGTCCGCTTCAAGAACTACCGCCCCGCCGAGGTTCTTTCCTACCTGCCGATCGTCGAGCGCACCGACGCGCACGCGATCCGTTACCGGGGCAAGGACATGCTCGAGGTGATGCGGTTCCTGGAGTTCATCCTCAACTACGATCCGGGTCTCTCGCCTTAGGCGAAGGCGGCTACCGCTTTTTTTCGAAGAGCGGCTGGTACTGCGCGTAGCCTTCCGCCGCCAGCTTGTCGGCAGGGATGAATCGCAGCGCGGCCGAGTTCATGCAGTAGCGCAGTCCCGTGGGCGGAGGTCCATCCCCGAACACGTGGCCCAGGTGGGAGTCGGCGTGCGCCGAACGGACCTCCGCGTCCAGGACGACGCGGTTCTCCGGACCCTGCTTGATATTGGCCTTCTCCAGCGGCTTGGTGAAGCTGGGCCAGCCCGTGCCCGACTCGTACTTGTCGAGGGAGGAAAAGAGCGGCTCTCCGGAAACGATGTCCACGTAGATTCCGGGGCGATGGTTGTTGGCGTACTCGTTGGCGAACGCGCGCTCGGTTCCCGCCTCTTGCGTGACCTGGTATTGGATCGGCGTGAGTTTCTTGCGCAGCTCGGCCTGAGACGGTTTCTCGAAATGCCCGGTCCAACGCGGCGAGGCGGCCGGCTCCTGTGCGCGCGCCCCGCACGGCGCCGCCAGCAGAATGAGCATCGCAACGATTCTTCGAAGCGTCATGAGTGTCCCCCCTTGTGCTCTCCCCACAGTTGCTTCAGACGCGCGTCCCGCCCGCATCCCTGGCGGTACTCGCGGTAGCGCATCGGATTCTTCTTGTAGAAGTCCTGGTGGTAGTCCTCGGCCGGATAGAACGTCCCGACCGGGACGATCTGAGTCGCGATCTTGCCCTGGAAGCGGGGATCCTTCTCGAGCGCTTTCCCGGAGGCTTGCGCTTCCTGGTGTTGGTTTTCGTCCGCGAAGAAGATCGCCGAGCGGTACTGCGTTCCCCGATCGCAGAACTGGCCGCCCGCGTCCAGGGGATCCACGTTGCGCCAGAACACTTCGAGGAGGCGGCCGTAGGAGGTCTTGCCGGGGTCGAAGAGGACTTGCACGGATTCGGCGTGCCCGGTGGACCCCGACGAGACCTGCTCGTACGTCGGGTTCCGCGTCTGCCCGCCGGCATAGCCCGACGTGACCGAGACCACGCCCTCCAGCCCCTCGAACGCGGTCTCCTCGCACCAGAAACATCCGCCCGCGAAGGTCGCCGTCGCCCGGTTGCCCGCGGCCGGCGCTTGGCCGCGCGCGATCAGTGCCGTCAGGAAGAGAAATGTCGCCAGCCGCCAGCGCAATCGCAATGTGTTTTCCCCCGCCTTGGAAACCCGGACGTCCCGCGTTTGATTCCAGGGTGCGGGCCGAGGTTTCCGGCCGTGACCAATGCGCGATTATTGTAGGCTGACCCGAGCAATGAAATTCGAGACGCGGGCGGTCCACGCGGGGGGAAAGCCGGATCCCGGGACGGGCGCGATCGCGCCGCCCATCCACCTTTCGACGACGTTCGAGCACGGCCCCGCCGGAGAGCGCCCCGGCGGCTACATGTACATCCGCGAGGGCAATCCCACCCAGACGCGCCTGGAAGAGGCGCTGGCGGAGGTGGAGGGGGGGCAGACGGCGTTCGTCTTCGCCTCGGGCTTAGCCGCCGGCGCCGCGTATCTCCAGGCGCTCCCGGCGGGCTCGCACGTAGTCTTTCCCGACGATATCTACTACGGCTTCCGCACGATCGCCGAGGAGTTCCTGCCGCGCTGGGGAATGGAGGCGTCGGCCGTGGACATGGGCGATCTGGATCGCGTGCGCGCCGCGTTGAAGCCCAACACGCGGCTGATCTGGGCCGAGACCCCGTCCAACCCGCTCATGAAGATCGTGGACCTCTCCGCCGTCGCGTCCATCGCGCGGGAGGCGGGCGCGCGGATGATCGTCGACGGCACGTTCGCGACACCGGCGCTCCAGAGGCCCTTGGAGCTCGAAGCGGACGCGGTGCTCCACGCCACGACGAAATATCTGGGCGGGCACAGCGACGTGCAGGGCGGAGCGCTGATCCTGCGCGAAAAAGACGAGCTCGGCGACAAGATCGCGCACGTCCGTCACATCCTGGGAGCCGTCTCTTCGCCGTTCAACTCCTGGCTGGTGCTGCGCGGGCTGCGGTCCCTGTCGTGCCGCATGGAGCGGCATTCCTCCAACGGGCTCGCGCTCGCGCGGGCGCTGGCCGCTCACCCGGGGATCGAGGCGGTCCACTACCCGGGGCTGGAGTCCCATCCCGGACACGCCGTCGCGGCGCAACAGATGAGCGGCTTTGGCGGAATGCTCTCCTTGCGAGTGCGGGGCGGCCGTGACGCGGCGATTCGCGTCGCCTCGCGCGTGAAGCTCTTCACCAACGCGACCAGCCTCGGCGGAACGGAGAGCCTGATCGAGCACCGGGCGTCCAGCGAAGGGCCCGCATCGCCGACGCCCCAGAACCTGCTGCGCGTGTCCGTGGGGCTGGAGCACCCCGACGACCTGATCGCGGATCTGACGCAGGCGCTGAAGGCGTAGCCGGGGTTAAACGGCTTCCTTGTAGACCGCCGCTCCCGCCAGGACCGCGAGGACGGAGACGACGAGCTCGAGGACGAGCTGGAGCGGGGACCAGCCCATCAGTCCGAGATTGACCATCAGGAATGCCGTGAGGAAAGAGCCGAAGAACCAGACCACGACTCCCGTCTTCACCGCCGTGCCCGGGCCCGCGCCCAAGCGCGGCCGGATGGCGGCGTAGAGCCACACCGCGACCAGCGCCCAGACGAATCCGTACACCAGCCACATCACCATGCCGTCGCCGCCGGCCGGCAGCGTCTTGCCGAGCGCCTTCATCATTTCCTCGTGCTGCGTCTTCAGGACGACGTCGTGCAGGAGGTACGACAGGATGTTGACGACGATTCCGGCGACGGCTCCACCCAGGATCACCCGTGACAGGTTGATCTTCCCCATTGGACCCTCCTCGGC
>JBDTXY010000016.1:0-17640 GCA_040005945.1 Acidobacteriota bacterium | reverse complement strand
AGGCGCGCAGCGCCGAGGGATCCCTCACTCGGTGAGCCGCTGGAACTCGGTGAGCCTCTGATGGTCAAGCGCACCACCAAGTTCTATGGACCGATCGTGGAGCTCTCGCGGCTCCAGAGCGAGCTCAACCGTCTCTTCGCGGCCTTCGTCGAATCCAACAAGGGAGGCACCACGCCGGCCTCGTCCTGGGATCCCAATGTGGACGTCTTAGACGACGGCGAGACGATTCGCATCCTCGCGGAGCTGCCCGGAGTGGAGGCGGCGGACGTCAAGGTCTCCATCCGCGGGCGCGTCGTCATGATTCGGGGCACCAAGAAGGGCCGCATCCGCACGCGGGAAGGCATGCGTTTCTTTTGCATGGAGCGCTATTTCGGCGGGTTCATGAAATCGATTCCCCTGCCCCGACCGGTCAATTCCCATCTGGCCAAAACGCGCTTGAAGAACGGGCTGCTCGAGGTTCTCTTGCCCAGGGTTCCGGACCTGCGCGAGAAGGAGATCGAAATCCCGGTCGAGGCCGAGCAGGAGGAGTAGGCTCACAGACGATGGCCGATATCGACGAAAAAGAGATCGCGGCGGAACGGGACTCCGACCTTCCCATTCCGGACATCCTTCCGGTGCTTCCGCTCAAGGACGTCGTGGTCTTCCCCTACATCATCCTTCCGCTGTCGGTCTCGCGGGAGAAATCCATCAACGCGGTGGACGCGGCGCTGGCCGAGCAGCGGATCATCATGCTGGTCGCCCAGCGCGACGCCCAGAACGACACGCCGCGCCCCAATGACCTCTACACCGTCGGCACGGTGGCGGCGATCATGCGCATGCTCAAGTTGCCCGACGGCCGCATCCGTCTTTTAGTCCAGGGGCTCACGCGCGCTCGCGTGGACGGGATCCTCTCCGAGGAACCGTACCTGAAGGCCAAGATCACGCGGCTGGAGGAACCAACGGCGCCCGAAGAGCTTCCGCCAGAGCATGAGGCGCTGCTGCGCAGCGTCAAGCAAAACCTGGAGAAGTCCGTTTCGCTCGGAAAGAACATCTCGCCCGAGGTCATGGTCATCGCCGGCAACCTGGACGACCCGGCGCGCCTGGCCGACCTGGCCGCCTCCAACCTGGACCTGAAGCTGGAGGATGCGCAGAACATCCTGGAGTCCACCAATCCCGTCGAGCGGCTGCGCCTGGTCAACGACAGCCTGGCCAAGGAGATCACCGTCCTGACGATGCAGCAGGAAATCTCGTCCCAGGCCCGCGGCGAGATGGACAAGTCCCAGCGCGAGTACTACCTGCGGCAGCAGCTGCGCGCCATCCAGCAGGAGCTGGGCGAGGGCGAGGAGATCTCCGAAGAGCTGGACGCCTACCGCAAGATCATCACCGACAAGAAAATCCCGCAGGAAGCCGCCACGGAGATCGAGAAGCAGATCAAGCGCCTCGAGCGCAGCCATCCCGATTCCGCCGAGACGGCGATCATCCGCACCTATCTGGACTGGATGACGGGCCTCCCCTGGAGCGTCCTCTCGGACGACTCCCGGGACATCGACCGGGCCCGCAAGATCCTGGACGAAGACCACTACGACATCGAGAAGGTCAAGGAACGCATCCTCGAGTTCCTGGCCGTCCATGCCTTGAAGCAGAGCCTCAAGGGCCCGATCCTCTGCTTCGTGGGCCCGCCCGGCGTGGGCAAGACGTCCTTGGGCCGCTCGATCGCCCGCGCGCTGGACCGCAAGTTCGTGCGCCTCTCACTCGGCGGCGTTCGGGACGAAGCCGAGATTCGCGGGCACCGGCGCACATACGTCGGCGCGATGCCGGGACGGATCATCCAGGGGATCCACCAGTCCGGCACGTCCAATCCCGTCTTCATGATGGATGAGATCGACAAGATTGGCGCCGACTACCGCGGAGACCCCTCGGCCGCGCTGCTCGAGGTGCTGGACCCCGAGCAGAATTTCACGTTCCGCGACCACTACCTTTCCGTCCCGTACGACCTCTCGCGCGTGCTCTTCATCGCGACCGCGAACGTCCTGGATCCGATCCAGCCCGCGTTCCTGGATCGCATGGAGGTCATCCGCCTCTCGGGCTACACGCTGGAGGAGAAGAAGGCGATCGCGCGGCGGCACCTGATCCCCAAGCAGATGGAGGAGAACGGGATCGGCGAGGCCAACATCGAGTTCACCGACAGCGGTGTCGAGAAAGTCATCGACGCCTACACGCGCGAGGCCGGATTGCGCAACCTCGAGCGGGAGATCGGCGCGATCTGCCGCAAGGTCGCCGTCTCGGTGGCCAAGGGCAAGGCGCGGCGGTACCGCATCAGCGCCTCCTCCGTCGAGAAGATGCTGGGGCCGGTCAAGCATTTCCGGGACGAGCAGTTGAAGCGCGACCAGGTCGGGGTCTCGACGGGGCTGGCGTGGACGTCCGTGGGCGGCGACATCCTGTTCGTCGAGGCGCTGGCGATCCGCGGGAAGGGCGGCTTGCGCCTGACCGGTCAGCTCGGGGACGTCATGAAGGAGTCGGCGCAGGCCGCCATGTCGTATGCCCGGGCCCATGCCTCGGAGCTCCAGATCCCGCTGGACTACTTCGAGACCCACGACGTGCACATCCACGTCCCGGAAGGCGCGATCCCCAAGGACGGCCCCTCGGCGGGAATCACGATCGCCACGGCCATGATCTCGGCGTTCACCATGCGCAAGGCGCGCCGCGACGTCGCGATGACCGGCGAGATCACCCTGCGTGGCGAGGTGCTGCCGATCGGCGGGGTCAAGGAAAAGGTTCTGGCCGCGCGCGCGGCGCGCATCACGACGATCGTCCTGCCCAAGATGAACCGCCGAGACGTGATGCAGATCACGCCCCGCATCCTCCACGGGCTGACCTTCCGCTACGTCGAGAACATGGAGGAAGTGCTGGCGATCGCGCTGTTGGCGCCGGAGACCGCCGTCACGCCCGAGCCGGTTGCCGCTGCGCCCGATCCGCCGGGACACGAGATTCCGGTCACGGCCGCCCCCGGTCCCCGAGCGCCCGCCGCGCCGCGAGCGTGAAGCCCGAGGACCGTTTCGTCCAACGGCTCCAGGCGCTCCTGCCGGCCTCCGATCCCATTCCCCTGCCTTTGGGCGACGACGCCGCCGTGGTCCTGCACGCGGGGGGACCGCTCGCGGCCACGACCGACCTGCTGGTGGAGGAGGTGGACTTCTTCCCGGGCGAGGATCCGGAGAGGCTGGGGCGCCGCGCCGCCGCCGTCAACCTCTCGGACCTGGCGGCAATCGGCGCGCAGCCGGAATTCTTCCTCCTCTCCATCGCCGTCTCGGCGGAGAAGGGCGAGGAGTTTGCGCTCTCCATCGCGCGGGGCGCGATCTCCCGGGCCGGAGAATACGGTGCCCGGCTGGTGGGCGGAGACCTGTCGGCCGCGCGCCAGACCGTCCTCTGCATCGCGCTCTGGGGCCGTCCGGTCGCGGACCCCATCACGCGGGCGGGCGCATCCCCCGGCGACGCCGTGTACGTATCGGGTTTCCCGGGTCAAGCGGCGGGGGGGCTGAGGCTGGCCCGCGTCCTGGCGGCCTTCGCCCAACAAGGATCGGCTCACGTGCCGCGCTTTGCGGAGCTGGCCGTGGCCGACCAGGATCGGCTGCTCGGCGCGTTCCACGATCCGATCCCGCGGCTTGCGCTGGGTCTCGCCCTGGCGCGGCATCGGCTTGCCAGTGCCGCGATCGACGTCTCGGACGGCATGGGCGTGGACGCCGGACGCCTGGCACGCGCCTCGCAAGTTCGACTCGTCGTGGAAAGGGATCGGCTCCCCGTCTCCGCTGCCCTCAGGGCGTTTGCGTCCATGGAGGAGCTCGACCCGTTGGATCTGATGCTCGCGGGCGGAGACGACTACGAGCTGCTGTTCACGGTCCCCGAGCGCGAAGCCGCGCGTCTGCCGGAGCATGCCGCCGAGTTCGGCGTGCCGATCACCCGGATTGGGCGGATCGAAGCGGGGAGCGGAGCGGTGTTGCGGGAGCATGACGGCGAGCGCGACATCGCGCAGCTGGGCCATGATCATCTGGAGGCGCGATGAGCGAAGGCCGCGGCGATCCCCCCGTGCGCCGGGCGAAATCGCTGCGCCGCCGGTGGATCAAGCTGCTGCTCCGTTTGATGGGACGCGAGGAGTCCTTCGAGCGTGTCGCCGCCGCCGTCGCGCTGGGCGTGGGCGTGGGGTTGTCTCCATTCATCGGGTTTCACTTTTTCCTGGCGATCGCGCTGGCCTTCGCGTTTCGCCTGAACAAGCTGGACACGGTGCTGGGATCCCTGGTGGGCAACCCGTGGACGCTCCCGCCGTTCTACGCCGTGAGCTACCGGCTCGGCCGCGCGATCCTGGGCTACGCCCCGGCTCGGGTGCCCGCCCTCAAGTGGCAGCGCATCCTGCATCACGACTTCTGGGTCGCTTTTCGCGGCCCCGGTTTCGGACCCCGGCTGGGATCCTTCCTGCTCGGAACCACGCTCCTGGCGACCGCCGCGGCGCTGGCGACTTATCTCGGCGCGCGGGGGGCCCTCAAGCTCTACCACGCGCGATATCCGCGCGTGGCGGCGCGCGCGGCGCGACGGCGCGAGGCGGCGGCGCTGCCGCCTCCGAGCGGGAGCCCGACCCCTCCCGAGGAGCGCATTCACTAGCTCAGGGCTAGCCCGGCGCGAACGGCGGGGTCGCCGACAGCCTCAGGGCCGGCCCATAGCGGGGAGAGCGGCGAAGCACCTCGCGCAACTGCGCGCGCGCCTGCGCGAGGCGTCCCGTTTCGGCGAGGAACCGCGCATAGTCCAGGCGAGCCGGCAGCGAGCCGGGTTCGGCGGCGAGCGCCCGGTGCCAGGCGTGGAGCGCCCCGGCGCGCTTCTGGGACGACAAGAGAAGCGCGAGACGGTAGGCCAGCGGCAGCGACATGGGAACCTGCTTCAATCCGTCCCGGTATGCCCGCTCGGCGCCGGCGCGGTCGCCGCGATCCTCGCGAACCAGTCCGAGCCCGAAGTAGCCGTTCTCGGCGAAGGGCGCCAGCCGAACCGATTCGGCGTAGGCCGCCTCCGCCGCGACGGGATCTCCCAGCATGCGCTCCATGCGGCCGCGGCCGGCCCAGGCATCCCAATACCTGGGGTAGATCTGCGTGGCCTTCGTGTAGTGCTCGAGGGCGCGGCGCGGATTCGCGCGCTCGGCGGACATGTAAGCGAAATCGTAGTGAGCCTTCGCGCTGTTGGGGCTGACGCGAACCATGTTCGTGAACAGGGCCTCGTCGCTCTCCCACACGGGATTGCGGATGACGGTCCGGCTGGCCAGGCCCAGAGCGAGGGCGCCGAAAAGGTACAGACGCCACGGCGGCGCATGGGCGGCCGGCGCCGACCCCAGGACCCACGATGCGGCGATCAGACAGAAGCCCGCCGACGGAAGGTAGGCCAGGCGCTCCGCGAAAATCGTTCCGGTCGGAAAGGCGAGGTTCGCGCTGGGCAGAAACGCCACGGCAAGGAACAGGAACCCCAAGGTCGCCGCATCGCGCGAGGACAGCCGCGCGATCGACGCGCCCAGGAGGGACACGAGCAGCAGCGGGCAGATCCATCCCAGCCAATCGCGCGGAGGCAGCAGCGGAATCGACCATGCGGATTCGTCCGCGGAGAGCCGCAGCGGGAGCGCCATCTCGCCCAGATAGCGAAAGACGACCACGGAGGCGTTGCGCACTCGGTCGGCCGCTGCCACGTGCGCCAGCGGATTCTCCAGCTCGAAGATGCCCGTGGTCGCCGACTTCAGCGCGCCGCCCAACACCCGGGCGCGGACCCAGAAGTTTCCGGCCAGGATGACGGCGCAGCCCGCGTATGCCGGAAGGCCGCGCCGCAAGGCCGAAACCGCGCGCGAGATCACGCTCCCCTCTCCCCGCCAGACCAGACAGAGGAAGAGCAGTCCCGGCGCGGCGGCCGCGCTCTCCTTGGTCAGGCAGGCGATCAGGAAGCTCGCCAGCGCGCCGGCCAGCCATCGCCACCGCCTCGCTGCCCGGTCGATGAATTCGAGGGCCAGAAGGAGGAAGCACAGGCACAGCGCCGCCGACTGCGTTTCCCCCCGCCCGACTAAGCCGGTGACGGCCTCGACGTGAATCGGATGCACGGCAAAGAGCAGCGCGGCCCCCACGGCGACGGGCGGCGTCAGCCCCAGACGAAGGAAGAGCCTGGCCAGCAGCAGCGCCGCGGCCGCATGCCACAGGACGTTGACGACATGGAACGCGACCGGCTCGCCTCCATGAATCCACCACTGGATCGCAAAGCTCAGGAGGAGGGCGGGACGGTATGCGGTGCCCGTGCCCCGGGGGCCGCCGAAGTACTGCGTCGTGAAAATCTCGGTGACGCGGCCCGGCGCCCGGATGCGCGGGTTGTCGCGGACGATCGCCTTGTCGTCGTAGGTGAAGGTCCCCGTCAATCCATTCGCGTAGGCGAGCAGGCAGGCGCCCGCCAGCAGCATCGCCCAGGACCACCGAAAAGAAGCCGGGTTATCCGGCGCCGCGCTCGAGGGGCCGTCAGCGGATCTGATACAGCTCGTTCCGGATTCGGCACCCGGTCGGCGTCATCGCGAGGCCGCCATCGGCGGTCTCCTTGAGGGATCGCGGCATCGCTTCCCCGATCTTGACCATCGCTTCGACAACCTCATCCATCGGGATCACGCTTTCGACGCCAGCCAGGGCCGTCTGCGCTCCGGTCAGCGCGAGCATGGCGGTGAAACCGTTGCGGACGACGCACGGCACCTCCACCAGCCCCGCCACCGGGTCGCACGCCAGGCCCAGCGTGTTCTGCAGCGTGAGCGCCGCCGCGTGGACGGACATCCGCGGCGTGCCGCCCAGCAGAAACGTCAAGGCTCCGGCGGCCATCGCGGCGCCGACCCCTTGCTCGGCCTGGCAGCCTCCCGCGGCGCCGGAGAGCTCGGCCTTGCCGGCGACCAGCGCTCCAAACCCCCCGGCCACCACCAGCCCACGCGCCGCGAAGGCGTCGTCGAAGCCCCGCTCCTCGGAGAGGGCCAACAGCGTGCCGGGCACCATCCCGGCCGCGCCGGCCGTGGGGGCCGCCACGATGATCCCCATGCGCGAGTTCTCCTCGAGGACCGCGATCGAATACGCGATGCACTTGGCCACCAGCCGCCCGCCCGCGATGTCCCCGGAGGCCGTGAAGGTCATGACCTTCTTCGCATCTCCGCCGACCAAGCCCGAGAACGACTTGCCGCCTTCCAGGCCGCGCCGCACCGAGTCCTTCATGACGGCCCAGCGTTCCAGGAAGGTCGCAACGATCCGTTCGCGCGGGAGCTCCCGCTGGGAGACCTCCTCGTCCAGAAAAATCTCGTCGAGCGCTCGGCCCGATCGGTCCGCGGTCTCCAACAGCTCCGCAAAACTATTCAGACCAGCCACAATGCTCCTTTCGCCGGTCTCACGTGATCGGCGCGCCGCCGGCCACCCGATCCAGCACGTGGACCCGATGGACGCCCGGCATTTGCTTCAGGGCCTCGACGTCTTCGGACGGCAGCGGCGCGTCCAGGTCGATCCGCATGAACGCCTGATCGCCCTTCCCGCGCCGCAGCACTTCCATCGACGCGATGTTGACTCCGCGGCGGCCGATGATCTCCGAGGCGCGCATCACGACTCCGGGCCGGTCCTCGTAGAAGAGCAGCAGGCACGGCTGGCGCGCCGAGAGGGAGACCGGGAACCCGTCCACCTCGCGGATCTCGATCATGCCGCCGCCGATCGACGCGCCCAGGACCTGGATTTCGCGCGTGGCGCCCATCAACCAGATCGCGACGCTGTTGGGGTGCGCCTCGGGTCCCATGTTCTTGGGCTTCAAGGCATAGCGAAGGCCCCGCTCGCGGGCCAGATCCAGCGCGTTCTTGAGCCGCGGATCGTCCACTTCCATCCCCAGGGCTCCGGCCACGAGCGCGCGATCCGTTCCGTGTCCCCGCATCGTCTTGGCGAACGCCGAGTGGAGCTCGAAGCGGGCCTCGATGGGTTCCTCCTCCAGCAACGCGCGCGCGACGCGCGAGAGCCGGCACGCGCCCGCCGTGTGCGAGGACGATGGCCCCACCATGACCGGTCCGACGATGTCCAGGAGCGAAATCACCGAGGGGAGTATATGAGTCGCGCGCCGCGGATCGTCCGTCGCGCGCGAGGCCGGGCTAAAGCCGCGCCGGCGGGGCCGCGATCCGAAGCTCGCGCATGAGGTAGTGGAGCGCCTGACGCGACAGCCCGAGATCGCGCGCGGCCCGGCTGCGGTTGCCTCCGGCGCGGTCCAGCGCATCGGCGATCAACTCCCGGCGACGCGAGTCCACGCGCGTCCGATAGTCGCCGGAGCCCTCCCCCCGCGGGGCGGACCCGCGCACGCGGTCGGGCAACAAGGCCAGGCCAACGGAGTCTTCCGGATCGCACAGGGCGGCCGCCTGAGAGATCGCGTTTTGCAGCTCGCGGACGTTGCCGGGCCAGGAATAGCCGGCGATCCCGGCCGCCGCCTCCGGGGTCAGCCGCAGATGGCCGCGTCCGTACTCGCGCGCAAACTGCTCCAGGAAATGGCGCGCCAGCACCAGCGAGTCCCGGCCGCGGTCCTTCAACGGCGGCAGCCGGATCAACGCCACGTGCAAACGGTAGAAGAGATCTTCGCGAAACTGGCCGGCCTCCACCCGCTCCGCGAGGTCCCGCGAGGTCGCGGACACCACGCGCGCGTCGATGGCGCGGGCGCGGTTCTCGCCGACCCGGCGGATCTCCCGCTCCTGCAGCGCGCGCAAGAGCTTGGACTGCAGGGGCGGGGCCAGATCGCCGATCTCGTCGAAGAAGATCGTTCCGCCGGCTGCTTCCTCCAGCAGGCCGCGGCGATCGCGGTCCGCCCCCGTGAACGCTCCCCGGGAGTGCCCGAACAGCTCGCTCTCGAGAAGCGGGGCCGGAATCGCCGGAACGTTGACGGGCACGAACGGGCCCGACGCGCGCGGCGAGAGCCGATGCACTGCGCGCGCGACGGCCTCCTTGCCGCAGCCCGAGGCCCCGAGGATGAGCACCGTCACCGATTGCGGGGCAAAACGCGTGAGCCTCCGGTAGGGCTCCTCCATGGACCGATCCGCGGTCGCGATCCCCAGCCGGCTCCAACCCTCGGCGAACTCCGCCGGAGGCGCCGCGGAGGGGAGGCGAAAGAGCAGCGTCTCCAAGAGCATCGCGACGGATTCCGCGGCCTGCGGCGAGGCCGCCGGCCAGAGCGAGAGCTCGAACCGCGCGCTGCCCGCCTGGAGTTCCCTCCAGCGGTGCTCCTGGTCGGCGGCGGCCGCGGATCCCAGACGGGCGACCTCGCGGCCTTCGGAGTCGCGCACGGCCAGCCCGGCAATTCCCAACAGCTCCAGCGCCCGATGGCCGTCCGGCTCTTCTCCGGTGAGCACGCACGAGACCGCTTGCCGCAGGCCTCGCAGCGCCTCGTGCTCGACCGGCGTCTTGCCGCGGCCGAAGACGTGGTCGGCCAGCGCCTCTCCCCCGCCCGCGCGCAGGATCCTCTCGGCGCGGTCCGGCAGCTCGGGGCCGAGCGCCTCGTCGTCGAAGAAGCACCTCCAACGGGCGACGGTCTCCGCGGCGCGATACGCATCCGTCGTGAAGAGCGCCTCCAGCTCGGAGCGCGACGCAACGCTCAACCCTGCGCCCGACCGCCAGGACAGCTCATCCAACCGGCCGCGGGCGACGCGATCACTCCGACAACGGTCCGGCGGATCTTGCGCCGCGATCTGCCACGCGCGCTGCGCCGCATCCACGTCCCTCTCGTAGAGCCTGCGGTCTCCTTCTTCCAGCCAGAGCTCTCCGATCTCGAGCCGGTCGGATAATCGCTCCGCGAGCTGCCGCGCGCTCGCGTTGTCGACGGCGGCGGAGGCCAGAAAGCCGCGGCGCAGAGCCAGCCGGCTCCGGTGGTGGAGCGCGACGAGCAGGCGCAAGTCGTCCTTTTCCGCACGCGCCGCGGCCTCGAGGATCTCGACCTCGGCCGCGGCGGCGTCCCAGGCGCAACGGTTGATCAGGAGCTCGATGCGATTGGCGCGGGCGATGCGGGCGAGGTCCTCCCGGCCCGCCGACGCCGCCGCCGCGAGGCACTCGTCCAGCAGGGTCTCGCTGCGGGAAGGGTCGCCCGCGTGATACAGCGTGGCGGCGAGATCGAGCAGAAGCGCGGCGCGCTCTCCCGGATCGTCCCGGGCCACCGCGAGCGCTTCTTCGAATCGCAGGATCGCGCGGGCATGTTCCCGGCGATCGAGCAGCCGGCGGGCCTCTTGTGCCAGGAACCGCGCCGCCAGTCCGTCGTCGCCGGAGCTCACGGCGAGCGGGCGGACGGCCTCATAGACCGCCTCCTCTTCGTCGAAGCGTCCCGCCAGCGCGTGAACGCGGCCGCGCGCCAACGCGGTCTCGACCCGCTCGTCCAGCGGAAGGCTCGCGCCGGCCCGCTCCGCTTCGTCCAATAGCTCCAGCGCGCAATCGAACCGCCCTTCCCGGGCCAGGCCGGAGGCTCCCAGCCTCAACGCGCGAACGACTTGTCCGGCCGGAGCCGTCCGGTGCTCGCGGCGCCACGCAGCCGCGCGCCGCGCCGCGCGACCGGGCCGGCCGATGATCACGTCGATCTCGGCTAGCCGCAGCGCGGCCCCGCGTTTCTCGTCGGCGCTCGCCTCCGGGGCGCGCAGAAGGCGCTCCAGACGCTCGCGCGCATCCTGGGGCCGTCCCCCCGCGATTTCCCGCTCGGCCTCCAGCGCCTCGAGCCAGGGCGCGAAGATCCCGTTCACGTGGCCCGACAGCCGGGCCGCCAGCGGAAACCATGCCTGAACGTTGCGTTGCGGAAAGGCGCGGATCCAACGTTGCGCCTCTTCGATCGCCAGGGTCGCCTGCCCCCATGCGAGCAACCGCTCGATGCGCGAGCCCGGGTCTTCGACGGCGGGGCCCACATCGCCGCGATCGTGGCCGGGTGAAACCGGCGGGAGCGCCCGGCCGTTTCCGGCGCCGGGCCCCGGCAAGGCCGCATCTCCGGTCGGATCGGCGACGAACTCGGCCCACCCGGGTCCCCCCAGAATGGATTGCGCCAGGGCTCGTGCCGCTCGAGGATCGGAGACTCCACGCTCCCCGAACGTCTCGTAGAACCGGACCGAAGCGGCGACGGTTCCACACGGCAGCCAGAGCGCGCGCCGCCACTCTCCCGGAGACTGCGGCGGAGAAGCGGCTTCCGGAATCCGCACGAACTCGACACGCTCCTTCAGCGCGAGACCGGCCGCGTCGAAGGCTTGACGGGACAGAGGATCCCAACGCTCGGGCTCCACCGCGATCCAAACCGCGCGATGCCCTCCGTCGTCTTTTTCCGCGAGCCGGCGCAGAAGCCGGCTGGCCTCCGCCACGCTGTCGATGCCACCCGCGTCCAGCGCGCCCCCGGGCGTCAGCGGCGAGGCATGGGACACGAAGAGGCGCGGCGGGACGTCGCGCCTCAGCGCGTGCGCCTTGGCCACGAGCGCGCGAGCCATCGCACACCGGAGCGCGTCGCCGCGCACGCCCATGCAGCGCTGCCGTGCCGGAGCCAGTTCCGGTTTTCCCAACTCCGGAAACGCGCGCAGCGCGCTGGCGACCCAGAACTCGGGTCGCTTCCAGGATGCGTCGGGAGCGCCGAGCTGCTGGAGCAGCGCGCGGGCGGACGCGTTGGCGATGCCGCGGCCGCGCGTGAAGAGGCGGCGAAGCAGTGACGCGAGGGCCGGGGCGGCGAAAGCCGCGGCGCCGGCGTCTTCGCGGCACGCGGATTCGGGGGTCCCCGCCAGCCAGAGCCGCGCCGATCCGTTCGCGCAGTCCCAGCTCGCCCCGCCCAGATCCTCATCGGAGAGCGGGAAGCCGTGCGCCGCGAAGAATGCCACCGCGGACGCGCCCTGCAGAAAGAGCGCCGCGCGCCGCTTGGGCGGCACATCGCCCGGCCGGATCGGGCGCGCGTCCAATCCTTCGCGCCACACCACCAGCGCATCGCCGTCCCGCGAAAAATCCGCCGCCGGAGACAGCGTCTCGTGCTCGAGGTCCAGAAATTGGAGCCAACGCGGCCCGCAGGAGGCCAGCGGAAATCGCTCAGGGGTTAGCCGGCGGACGCCGATTCCGCTGGTACACAACCTCTATTGTCGCGACGACGCGTGCGCGGGCCGCCGGGCCAGGGATTGCAGGTCGCGGAAGAACCGGGGGTACGACTTGGAGACGCACTCCGGGTTCTCGATGAGCATGCCCGGCATGCGCAGCGCGAGGATCGCGGCCGCCATGGCGATGCGATGGTCCTGGAACGTCGGTAGGCGCGCGAAGGCGCCGCCTCTGCGGGCCGGGCCGGTCACCGTCAGCGCGTCTGCCTCCGCGGCGGCGCTGGCTCCCGCCGCGGTCAAGAGCGCCGCGAGCGCCGCGATCCGATCGCTCTCCTTGAGGCGCAAGTGGGCGATTCCCGTGAACCGGCTCCCGCCGTCCGCCAGGGCCGCCAGCCCCGCCAACGCCGGGACCGCGTCCGGGAAATCGGTCGCCCGCACGAGGATCGGGCGCAGGGCGTGGCGCTCGGCTTCGGCGACGATCCCCGCGGCCGACGCCGCGATCCCGACGCCCATCTCCTGCAGCACCGGCAAAACGCCGGCGTCCGCATCCACCGAAGGCCAGCGCAGCCCCGTCAGGACCACGCGGCCCCCGGCCGCGCCCACCGCTGCCAGAAAGGGGATGGCCGATGAATAGTCTCCGCCGATTTCCAATCTCTCCGTAATGCGGCGTCCTCGGGTCACGCGCAGGAGCTCGCCCTCGTGGACCTCGTGACCCAGCTCGCGGAGCGTTTCGATCGTCATCCGGACGTACGGCGCCGACGCGACCGGACCCGACGAGCGCACCGCGAGACCTCCCTCGACCGCCACGCCCGCCAGCAGCAATGCCGAAAGAAACTGGCTCGATCGGGTCGCGTCGACGACCAGGGGTCCCGATTGGAGCCGGCCGCCCTCGACCGCGATCGGCAGGCAGCCGTCTTTCCCCCGGTAGGCGGTCCGCACTCCGCCCGAGGCCAGCGCGGCGATCAGCTCGCCCATCGGCCGTTCGCACAGCCGCGGAGAGCCCGTCAGGAGGAATCGGCCGGGCGTCGCGGCGGCGGCCGCCGTCAGGAAGCGCGCCGCGGTCCCCGAGTCCCGGACATCCAGCACGATCTCCCGGCCCGGATCCCCGCGCAGCGGCCCGCATACCCAGACTCCCTCCGCGCTGTCCTCGAACGTGGCTCCCATCGCGGCCAGGCACGCGCGCAGCGCCCGCGTATCTTCGCTCTCGAGCGGGGCCGCGATCTCGACGCGGGATCCCGTGAGCGCCGCCGCCACGAGCGCCCGATTGGTCGCGCTCTTCGAGGACGGGACGCGGAGGGTGCCGCGCAGCTCGGCGGCCGGCGGCAGAGCCAGGAAATCCGTCACCCCGGCAGCGCGACGAGCGCGGTCGATCCGTCGTCCGCGATTTCCATCCAGCGCCTCTCATCCACGAACGCCGGCAGGATCTCGATCCGGCCGCCGTCGACGGATTCCGTCCACGACTTGTGGAAGTGACCCAGGAGTACGACGTCGATGCCCTGGCGGAATCGGGCTTGCGCGAACCCGCGGATCATCTCCACGGGCAGGCGCGTCTTGTGCTTGAAATTGGAGCGATAGAGCCGGGCCTCCATTTTCCAGACCAGGCTGTTGCCCAGCGAGCGCGGAATGACGTCGATGGCCGCGCGCGAGATGGGATTCTTGGACAGCGCCCTCCAGAATCGGTACGGCAGATCCTTCTCGTTGAGAAGGTCGCCATGCGTCGCCAGGAATCGCCGGCCCCCCGCGCCGAAGATTTCTTCATCGCAGACGGACGCGAACAGGGGCTCGACGTAGGACCCGCGGAGGAAGAAGTCCCGATTGCCCTCGACATAGGTCACCCCGACTCCCGCCGCGCGCAGCTCGCGCACCTTGTCCAGGAACCGGGCGATGGCGGGCGTCTCGAATTTCGGGTGGGCGATAAAAAAGTGAAAGATGTCCCCGAGCAGCGTGATCGACCGCGCGCCCCGCCGCCGCGCCGCCTCGAGGGCCTCCAGGAAGGGGTCTTCGTCGCCGGCACGGCGTCCCACGTGGCAATCGGCGAAGACGGCGCGCACCGTTCCAAACCATAACCCAAGTCGAGGAATTTGCCGTTCCGGGCGCTGTTTCGTGCGGTATGATTTGTCCCTCTAACCGACAAGCGAGCCTTCCACCCATGTCCCAACGGCTCTTGGCCGCCTCGACTCTCGTGTTTCTGGCCGCGGGGCTCTCCGCGGCGGTGCGGCAAGTCCAACCGGACGAGGCGCCACGGGCCGACGCGCGAGTCCTGGATGCGCTCAACCGCGGCCAGGAAACGGTGAACATCTTAGTCGGCGTCCGCGACGGCACGCCTTCTCTCAAGCTCCTGGCGTCCCACCCCGACCCCGCCGGCGAGCCCGAACGCCGCGTCCGCCGCATCGCCGCCCAGCGCGCTCTGGCGCAGGCGTTTCCCCGCACGCTCGAGGTCCATCGTCTCTACGAAAGCTTTTCGGTCCTGGCGGGCCAGGCCACCCGGGAGGCGGTCCTGGCGCTGGCCAACCACCGCGACGTTTCCTGGATGACCATCGACGGCACCCGCAAGATGCACGCCTCGGTGCCCCAGAAGTCGCAGACCCTGATCCGCAGCGATGAGACCAACGGGCTCGGCATCACGGGCGAGGGACTGGCGATCGCCGTGCTGGACACCGGCGTGGACTACACGGTCCCGGACCTGGGAGGCGGAGCCTTTCCCAACGCAAAGGTCGTCGCCGGGACCGACCTCGGGGACAACGACGCGGACCCGATGGACTGCGAAGGCCACGGCACTTCCGTCGCGGCCGTCGCGGCGGGACCGACGGGTGTCGCGCCCGACGCCAAGATCGTCGCGCTCAAGGTCGTCAAGAGCGCCAAGTGCGACGAAGCGGACGACTCGGCCATCCTCGCCGGCATCAACTGGGCCGTCATGCAGCAGGCGACCTACCACATCGCCGCGATCAATCTGTCCTTCGGCTCCTCGTTCACCGACGGGCTGGCCCACGGCTATTGCGACGACCTCAATCCGCAATACGTCACGGCCGTGGACGCCGCCAACGCCGCCGGGATCGTCTTCGTGGCTTCCGCCGGGAACGACGCGCTGACCAACTCGATCGCCGCGCCGGCGTGCCTGTCGGCGGCGGTCTCGGTCGGCGCCGTCTATCCGGACTCGTATTCGCACGTCGCCTGGCAGGACGACAACGGCGGGACGTTCTGCGAAGACAACTCGGTGGTGCCGGACACGATCGTGTGTTTCTCCAATTCCAGCTCCGCGCTTTCACTCCTGGCTCCCGGCGCCTTCTGGCTGGTCGCCACCAAGGGAGGCGCCATCGAATTCTTCGCCGGGACCTCCGCCTCCTCCCCCGCCGTCGCCGGCTCCGTGGCGCTGATGCGCCAGGCCCATCCGGAGCTGTCCCCCGAGGGCATCGCGAGCGTCCTGAAGACCACGGGCTGGATTCTGTCGGACCTGCGCAACGGATTGCTGACGCCCCGCGTGGACACCCTGGCCGCCGCGCAGCTGTCTTCCGGATCGTTCGGCTCCTTCGACGGAAACTCCGTGGCCGTCCCGGACGGCACCGGTTCGGCCACCGCCACCGCCACGGTGTCCGGGTTCGCGGGCACCCTCGCCAGCGTGGAAGTCGTCGTCGAGGTCGCGCACGACGACCCCCGGCAGCTCCTGATCACCCTGCGCGCGCCGGACGGGACGTCGGTCGTGCTGCACGACCACAGCGGCTCGCCGCAGCACCCGATCAATGCCATCTACGGGAAGACCGAGGCGTCGACCGAGTCCCTGGGCGCCTTTCAGGGCAAACAGGCCAACGGCGTCTGGACCTTGACCGTCTCCGACGACACGCCGTCGGTCTCGGGCCGCATCCGCAACTTCGCCCTGCGCATGGTGGCGGGCCAGCCCACCGGAAAGATTCCGCCGGGCGCGCTGACGGAAGTCGTGCCCGTGGTGGGCCGCGTGCAGGGGACCAAGTTCTTTCTGTCGGACGTGCGCGTGTTCAATCCGCTGCCCACCGAGCAGTCGCTGTCGCTCTTCTACGTGGCCCAGGGGCTGAGCGGCTCGCAGGCCGTGACGGCATCCTTGACCATTGCGCCCGGACAGATTCTCGCGCTCAACGACATCGTGGGATCCGAGTTCGGCTACTCGGACTCCATCGGCGAGCTGACTCTACTGGGCGCCGACAACAGCTTCCTGACGACCAGCCGCGCCTACACGCAGGGCGAGGACGGCACGTTCGGGCAGTTCGTGCCCGCGTTCCAGAGCTCCGACGGGCTTCTGCCCGGACAGCAGGCCACGACCAACGGCCTGATGAAGAATTCTCAGTCGCACACCAACGTGGGATTCACCGAAGTGTCCGGCGCTTCCGCATCCGTCAAGATGGACGTGTTCTCGGGGACCGGCGCGCTGCTCGGCTCGACCACCCGCACGGCGGGACCCAACGGCGGCATCCTGGTGACCGACATCATCGGGGATCGCGGCCTGGGATCGACCGCCAACTTTCGGGTCGACTACACGGTCGTCAGCGGCTCCGGACGCGTGATCCCCTACGCGACCTTCATCGACGACGTGACCGGCGACGGCGTGTTCGAGCCCGCCTCCGCGGCGGTTTCCTCGGCCGAAGACATCGTGGTCGCGCAGGCGTCGCACGCGACCGGATTGAACAGCGATTTCTTCAAGACCGACCTCCACATCACCAATCTGAGCCCGGGGGTCGCCACGGTGACGGTCTCTCTGATCCCCCGGTCGTTGACCGGAACGGCGGGTCCGCCGCGCGTCTACGCGATCGCTCCCGGAGGGACGCTCGAGAAACTCGACGTGCTGGCCAGCGAGTTTGGCCTCGGAGACCCCTCCGCCGCGGGCCTGCGCATCCATCCCAGCGCCTCAGCCCGTTTGGCCGTCTCCACGCGCACGTTCGTCGAAAAATTCGGCGGCACGTTCGGCTTCTCGATTCCGGGGCTGCCCGTTTCGGGGGCCATCGCGTTGGGCGACGGTCTCGCGGCCGTGATCCAGCTCGATCAATCCGCCGCGGCGGCGGGCTTCCGGTCCAACTTCGGGTTCGCGGAGGTCGCGGGCGAGGACGCCAACGTGCGGGTCACCGCCAGGAGCGGCGACACTGGAGCCGTTCTGGGCAGCCACGTGTATTCCTTGGCGGCCTCGACTTCCTTCCAGGCCAGCGTGAGCGACGTGGTGGGGTCCGGCGTTTTCTCCAATCTCTATCTGGAGTTTTCGGTGGAGTCCGGCGCGGGCCGGATCCTTCCTTACGGCGTCTCGATCGACAACACCTCCGGCGACGCGATCTACATCCCCGCCCAGAAGGAGTTCTAGGGCAGCTCCGGCCGATCCGGAAGGATAAGATCCGGATCGTGGGAGAGGGGACTTCGCCGACGCGGCCGTCCGGAGTCTTGAGACCCTGGCAGCGCCGCCTCTATCGGCTCCTGCTCATTCCGCTGGGGCTGATCGCCGCTAACTCGATCTACCTGACCGCCTTCACCCGCGACAGCACGTTTTTCTACGCGATGCTCCTGCTCCACTTGACGCTGGGGCTGGCGATCGCGATTCCGTTCTTCGTGTTCGCCTCGACGCATGC
>JBDTXY010000015.1:0-17645 GCA_040005945.1 Acidobacteriota bacterium | reverse complement strand
CCGGTCGGCGATCCGCGAGATCACGGCCTCCTACGAGGCGAAGGTGATGTACTCCGCGGAGCGCGAGCAGATCGCCCGCGAAACCTTCGAGCTCGTCAAGAAGATGACCAGCGGGCGCGGCATCATCGTGGAGGCGGTCCTGCTCCGCAAGATCGGCCTGCCGCCGGTCGTGGCCAACGCGATCCAGGAGAAGTTGAAACGCGAGCAGGAGGCCGAGCAGATGAAGTTCGTCCTGCAAAAAGAGTCGCAGGAGGCCGAGCGCAAGCGCATCGAGGCGCAGGGCGTCGCCGACTTCCAGCGGATCGTCGGCCAGGGACTCACCCCCCAGATCCTGGAGTGGAAGGGCATCGAGGCGACCGAGAAGCTTGCCATGAGCCCCAACACGAAGGTCGTCGTGGTCGGAAATCCGAAGTCGGGACTTCCCCTCATCCTCGGGGGTGGGGCCGAGAAGTAGCCGGAAGCGCGGTGCTAGCATCGTGAGAATGAAGATCCCGATGCCGGCCGCGGTGCTCTCGGGCGGCGCGTCGCGGAGGATGGGCCGGCCCAAGGGCGCCCTGCCGTACGGCGCGTCCACGCTGCTCGAGTTCCAGACGACCCGGCTCGCGGAGCTCTTCGAGGAGGTGCTCGTCGTCGCGAAGGGGCCGCCCGGGTTCGCGACCGGCCCGGCGCGGCTCGTAGTCGACACCGTTGCCCAGCAGGCCGCGATTCACGGTCTGATCCGCTCGCTCGAGGAGGCGGAGGACCGCGTCTTCGTCCTCGCCGTGGACCATCCCGCCGTAACCCCCGCGCTGTTTCGCGCCATCGCCGCCCGGAGCCTGGCGGGCGACGCCGCCGCGGTCGTCCCCCGGGCGGGCGGCCGGCTCCAGCCGCTGGCCGCCGTCTGGCGGCGCGACTGCCTGGCTACGGCGCGACGGCGCGTGGCCGCCGGCGACCTGTCGCTGAGCGGACTCGTCCGGGAGATCTCCGCCGACGTCTTCGACGAGCGGGAATGGAGCGCGATCGACCCGTCGGGTTCTGCGTTCGCGAACCTCAACACGCTCGAGGACTATGCCGCGCACCGGGAGAGGGTGTGAAGCGCAGGGCGCTGCACGTGGATGCGCGGGGCCGCGCGCGGATGGTCGACGTCGGCGGGAAGCCCGCGACGCGCCGTGTGGCCGTGGCGCGAGGGGCTCTGGAGATGGGTCGCGCGGCGTTTGACGCTCTGGACTCGGGAACGCTGGCCAAGGGCGACGCGCTCGCGGTGGCGCGCGTGTCCGGGATCCAGGCCGCCAAGCGCACGTCCGACTTTATCCCGCTGTGCCACCCCCTGGCTCTCGAGTCCGTCGAGGTCGACGTGGAGCTCGATCGCCCCCGAAGCCGGGCGGTCGTGACCGCCACGGCGCGCATCACGGGCAAGACCGGCGTCGAGATGGAGGCGCTGACGGCCGTCGCCGCCGCGTGCCTGGCGCTCTACGACATGGTCAAGGCGCTGGACCGCGGGGCGAAGATCCGGGAGATCGTGCTTGTTCAGAAGACAGGTGGGCGCTCGGGGACGTATCGGCGATGAAGATCAATTTTAGATTTTAGATTTTGGATTGGGGAACGAACCCAGCATCGGTAATCCAAAATCTCAAATTCTTCCTACCCACCCCTCGTGTGCATCTCGAGATGCGTGTCCTTCTTGAGCTCCGTGATGGCCACCAGCGGCGCCCGGTCTCTCATCGCGAGCCGCTCCTCCGCGCCGCGGTCGGCGCGCGCGGACCATACGGAGGAGATCAAAGCGGCCAGGCGCTCCGCCGAGGCGCCCGCGCGCAGCGGCCCACGCAGGTCGATGCCCCGCGCGGCGTAGAGGCAGAGATACCAGAGGCCGTCGGCGGTCAAGCGGCTGCGGTCGCAGGAGCGGCAGAAGGGCGCCGTGGTCGAGGCGATGATCCCGAAAACCGTCCCGTCGGCGAGGCGGAACCGCTGTGCCGGCGCGGAGGAGTCCTCCACGATCGGCGTCGCCGGTCCGTGGCTCCTGGCGAGCGTGTCCAGGATCTCCCGCCGCGAGACGACGCGCTCGGGCGTCCAGTGCGTCGCGCCCCCAACGTCCATGTACTCGATGAAACGGACCTCGGCGCCCCAGGCCCGCCCCTGGTCGAGCAGCGCCGGCAGCTCGTCGTCGTTGACTCCCCGCAGGACGACCGTGTCGATCTTGAGCGATGCGAATCGCGCGGCGGCGGCCGCATCGAGGCCCGCCAGGACTCGATCGAGCGCGTTGGTTCGCGTGAGCTCGCGGAAGCGCTCGGGGCGCAGCGTGTCCAGGCTCACCGTCAGGCGGTGGAGTCCCGCCTCCTTCAAGGGCCCGGCGGCGTCGGCTAAGAGCACGCCGTTGGTGGTCATCGCGAGGTCTCGAACCTGGCCATTGGCCGCCAGGATACGGACCAGCTCGGGCAGGTCCTGGCGCACGAGCGGCTCGCCCCCCGTCAGGCGGACGCGATCCACGCCCAGCCCGGTGAAGACGTCGACCACGCGCCCGATCTCCTCGAATCGGAGGATGTCTTCCCGAGGCAGCCATGTGTACTCGGCTTCGGGCATGCAGTAGTCGCAGCGCAGGTTGCACCGGTCCGTCACGGACAGGCGCAGGTTGCGCAGCGGCCGGCGGAGCGTGTCGTGGATCGCCATCACCGATATATTAGCCGCGTGAGCATCCGTGTGGCGATCATCACGGTTTCCGACGGCGCGGCCGCCGGAGCGCGCAAGGACGGCGGCGGGCCTGCCTGCGAGGAGGCGCTGCGCAAATCCGGCATCGAACACCAGGTCGTCTCGCGCGAGGTCATTCCCGACGAGGCCAGGCAGGTGGCGCGGGCGGTCCGGATGCTCGCCGACGCGTTCGAGGCGGACCTCATCGTCTTGACGGGCGGGACGGGTGTCTCGCCCCGCGACCGGACGCCCGAGGGCGTGCGCGAGGTCATCGAGCTCGAGGTGCCCGGGTTGGCCGAGAAGATGCGGGCGGAGACCTCGCACGGATTTCCCGCCGCGTACCTCTCCCGTCAGGTCGTGGGCGTGCGCCGCAAGAGCCTCGTCGTGGCGCTGCCGGGATCCCCGCGGGGCGCGGCCGACTGCCTCGCCGCGATTCTGGGAGTGGTGCCCCACGCGATCGCGTTGATCCAGGGCGCGCGGCCCGACCATCCCGGTGCCGGGTGAGAACGCGCGCGCCGCGCAAACCGTTTCCCGCGCGATGACCCGAGTCCGATCCGGCATCGACGGGCTGCTCGAGCGCCCGTGGCCCGTGTCCGGCAAACGCGTCGGGCTCATCACGAACGCGTCGGGCGTCACCGCCGCCGGCGTGCCCACGTGGAAGGCGCTCCGCGCCGCGGCCAACGTCCGTCTGGTGCGGCTCTTCGGTCCCGAGCACGGCCTCGCCGGCGGCGCCGTCTACATGGAGGCGGTCGCCGCCTCGATTCACACGGCCTCGGGCCTGCCGGTCATGTCCCTCTACGGGAGCACGCCCGAGAGCTTGAAGCCCCGCCGCGAGGACTTCGCGGATCTCGAGGCGATCGTCTTCGACATCGCGGACGTCGGCAGCCGGTACTACACGTACATCTGGACCATGCTGCTGGCGATGGAGGCGTGCGCGTCCTCCAGGCTGCGGTTCATCGTGTGCGACCGCCCCAACCCGATCGGCGGCGCCGTCGAGGGCGCGCCGCAAGCGACCGGATACCTGACCTTCGTGGGACTTCATCCAATCCCGGTGCGCCACGGCATGACGGCGGGAGAGCTGGCGCGGCTGTTCGCCACCGAGCGGCGCCTCGATCTCGATCTGGTCGTGTGCCCGGCCGAGGGCTGGTCGCGCGACATGCCGTTTTCCGAGACCGGGCTCCCTTGGGTAGCACCCTCTCCCAACATGCCCACGCCGATGACCGCGCTGGTCTATCCGGGCATGTGCCTTCTGGAGGGCACGAATCTCTCCGAGGGCCGCGGCACGACGCGGCCGTTCGAGCTCTTCGGCGCGCCGTGGCTGGACGGGTCCGCGCTCGCAGAGGCCCTGAATGCCCTCGCGATGCCCGGCGTGAGCTTCCTGCCGTCGGAATTCCGGCCGATGTTCGACAAGCACGCCGGGACGACCTGCGAGGGCGCGCTCCTGCGCGTCGTCGATCCGGAGTCGTTCCGCCCGTTCCAAACGGGACTGCGCATCATCGAGACTGCGCGCCGCCTCGCGCCGCTGGAGTTTCGGTGGCGGACGGAGGTGTATGAGTTCGACGACCGTCCGGCGATCGACCTGCTGACGGGCTCGCCGCGGTTCCGGGAGACGCTGGAGGGCAGCGGGAGCTTGCGCGCCGAGATCGCGCGGCACTTCGACGCCGCCGGGCCGTTCCTGGCACGGCGCGAGCCGTTCCTGCTGTACCCCGACCGGCGGCCCGCCGCGGTGGCCTTCGTCGGCGGGCACGACTCGGGCAAGACCAGCATCGTGGTCGAGCTCGTCCCGCGCCTGATCGCGCGGGGATTGACCGTGGGAACGATCAAGCACACGACGCGCGACGTGGAAGACGACACGGCCGGCAAGGACTCGCAGCGGCACGTGGCCGCGGGCGCCGCCGTCGGCGCCCTGGTCACGCCCCGGCGAACGACCGCGCGCCGCTTCGGGAAGGAAGAGCCGCTCGAGTCCGTGCTGCGGCGCGAATTCGCGGGCTGCGACCTGGTCTTGGTCGAGGGCTACAAGTCTCTGCCCATCCCGCGGATCGAGGTCCTGCGCACGGGCGCGGCCCGTCCCGATGTGTTCGAGCCGGCCGCGCGGATTTCCGACGGGCCCTTCGTGGGGTCGGTGCCCACGCTGTCCTTCGGCGATTGGGACGCGATCGTCGCGACGGTCCTTCGCCTGGCCGGGCTGGATCGCGCGGCTCCGCAGCCCAAGGCGTAGGACGGCAGTGGGAAAGCCGTTTCTCGTTTTCGATCTGGACGGCACGCTCATCGACGGATACGCGGCCATCGGGGAGGCGTTGGCGTTCGCGATGGGCCGCCTGGGCGTGGACGCGCTTTCGCCCGCACGTGTGCGGGGCATGGTGGGCCACGGCCTGGAGCCGCTGCTCGCGCAGTGCGTAGGCGCGGAGCGCGCGGCTGAGGGCGTGCGCCTTTTTCGCGAGCGGTATCCGCACGTGGCCGTCGCGAAATCGCATCTGCTGCCCGACGTCGCGGACGTTTTGGAAACGCTGCATGGGCACGGTTACCGGATGGCGATCGCGTCCAACAAGCCGGCACCCTTTTCCAGCATGATCCTGGAGGCCAAGGGCATTCGCGAGCGATTCTGCGCGGTGGGCGGCCCGGACGGGGAGATCCCGGCCAAGCCGGATCCCGCGATGCTGCGCCGCCTCATGGACGCCGCCGGCTCGGGCGCGGGCGAGACGATCGTCGTCGGCGACATGGAGGTCGACTTCGAGTTCGCGCGCGCCGCCGGCTGCCGCGTCGTCCTCATCCCGGGAGGATCGCGGTCGCGCGAGGAGCTCGCCGCAGTCGATGCCGATGCGCTTCTGGAGCGGATTCGCGACCTTCCGGACTGGCTGGAGTCTCTCTGAGCCGCTCGTCATCCCGAGGAGCGTCGCGGCGAGGGGCCCCGTTCGATGCCGCGCGACGACTTGGATGGCGGGTGGTCAGCTAGAATCCCTCCCCTCATGAGCGCCCCCTTCGATTCGACCGGAGGCCGTCCGGGACAGGTCCGCTTCTTCTTGCCGGGCCCCGTCTGGGTGCGGGAGGCCGTGCGCGAGGCGATGGCGCACGAAGCGATCGGGCACCGGGGCAAGGCGTTCGCCGACCTCTACGGACGGATCGTGCCGCGTCTGCGCCAGGTCTTCCGGACGCAAGGGTTCGTCTTCACGGCGACCTCGGCGGCGACGGGACTCTGGGAGGCGGCGCTGGCCAACCTCGCGCCCGAGCGCGTCCTGGCCATCGCGTCGGGCGCCTTCTCCGAGCGGTGGGCGGTTTGCGCGGGCGACCTCGGCCTTTCCGTCGATCTCCTGGAAACGCCATGGGGAACTCCCGTGGATCCGGCGGAGGTCCGCCGCGCCCTGGGGAAGGCGCGCTACGACGCCGTGACGATCGTTCACTCCGAGACCTCGACGGGCACGCTCAACGATCTGGCGGGAATCGCCCGCGCCGTGCGGGAGAGCTCGGACGCGTTCGTGCTCGCGGACGTCGTCACATCCCTGGCCGGATCTCCCGTCGAGCCCGACGCATGGGGCCTGGATTTCGCGCTCTCGGGCTCGCAGAAGGCGCTCGCGCTGCCGCCCGGGCTGGCCGTGGCCTTCGCGTCGGAGCGGTATCGCAAACGGGCGCGCGAGCGTTCGCGCGCGCACTACCTGAACCTGGCCGAAGCCGAGGCGTTCGCCGAGAAAAACCAGACGCCCTACACGCCGTCGACGCCGCACCTCTTCGCATTGGACGTCCAGCTGGACCACATCCTGGCCGAGACGCTGGACGGGCGCTGGGCGCGGCATGAGGACTTGCGGTTCAGCGTCCAGAGCTGGGCGGAGGCCAGGGGATACGCACTCGTGCCCCCGGAGGGAGCGCGGTCCTGGACCGTCTCGTGCCTGAAACCTCCCCTGGGCGTTTCGTCCGAGGCGCTGGTGACGAAGGCCAAGGAGCGGGGCTTCACGATCGGGGGCGGCTACGGAAAGTGGAAGAGCACGACGTTTCGGATCGGCCACATGGGGGACGTTGACCTCGCGTCCCTCCAGGTCCTTCTGTCGGTGCTCGACGCCTGCGCCGCGGAGGCCGCCGGGTGAGCCGGGTCCTGGTCGCGGAGAAGGTCGCGCCCGCGGGGCTCGACATGCTCCGCAAGGCGGGTCACGAAGTCGTGGACCTCTCCGGGGCATCGCGCGAAGCGCTCCTGGAGGCGCTGGCCAACGCCGACGCGCTGCTGGTAAGGAGCGCGACGAAAGTCGATGCGGCGCTCTTCGACGCCGCGCCGCGCCTGACCGTCGTCGGACGGGCGGGAGTCGGCGTGGACAACGTGGACGTGCCGACGGCCTCGGCCCGCGGCGTGCTCGTGCTGAACTCGCCCACCGGCAATGTCGTCTCGGCCGTGGAGCACACGTTCGCGGTGCTGCTGGCCCTTCTGCGCCGGGTCCCGGAAGCCGCCGCGTCCATGGCTGCGGGCCGCTGGGAGAAATCCAGGTTCCTGGGTTCGGAGCTGGCCGGCAAAACCGTCGGCATCGTGGGTCTCGGGCAGGTCGGCTCCCGCATCGCGTCGCGCGCCCGCGCTTTCGAGGCGCGCCTGCTCGGGCATGATCCGTTTCTCCCCCTGGAAAAGGCGCAGGAGATGGGCGTGCCCTTGGTGCCTTTGGACAGCCTGCTGGAGCAGTCGGACGTGGTGACGCTGCACTCGACCGCGTCGGAATCGGGAAAGCCGCTGCTGGGCCGCGACCAGATCGCGCGCATGAAACGGGGCGCCGTGTTGGTCAACGTCGCGCGAGGCAGCCTCGTGGATCGATCCGCGCTCTACGAGGCGCTGACGGACGGGCGGCTGGGCGGAGCGGCCCTGGACGTCTTCGATCCCGAGCCTCCGGACCCGGCGGATCCGCTGCTCCGGCTCGCCCAAGTGGTCGCGACGCCGCATCTGGGAGCCTCGACCGTCGAGGCGCAGGAGCGTGTCTCGATCCAGACCGTCGAAGCTCTGCTGGAGGCCCTGGCCGGAGCGCCGTACGTGCCCGCGGTCAACCTCCCGTTTCGGGGCCCCAAGGATTCCGGCGGCGCCTCCGGCTGGATGCGGTTGGCCGAGCGGACCGCGCACTTCCTGTCGCTTCTGGCCGGCGGCCGGCTCTCGCGCCTGGCGGTGGAGACGTGGGGACTCCCCGAGGACCTGCTGCGGCCGGTCGCGGTGGCGGCGGTCAAGGGTGCGTTGGAGACGCAGACTCCGGAAACCGTGAACTACGTCAACGCGCTCTACGTCGCGCAGGATCGGGGCCTCTCGGTCAGCGAGACGCGCCACGAAGACCCCGGCACCTACGCCCGATCGCTGCGCGTGACGCTGTCGGGGACCGCGCCCGCGACGACCGCCGACGCGACGCTCTTTGCGGGACGCGACGCCCGGGTCGTGGCCGTCGACGGTTTGCCGCTGGAGTTCCGGCCGGAAGGCACCGTCGTCTTCCTGCGCAACCGGGACGTGCCCGGCGTCGTCGGCAGCGTCGGCACGCTTCTGGGAGAGGCCGGCGTGAATATCGCGAACTTTTCGCTGGCGCGGGGCAGCGGGGATCGCGCGGCCGCGGTCATCGCGGTGGATTCCGCGCCGCCGCCGGATGTGCTCGAGCGGCTGCGCAAGACGCCCGCGGTCGAAGAGGTCCGCGTGGTGAGTTGGTGACCGGGACCCGCGTCGTCGTGCTGTTCGGCGGACGATCCGTCGAACGCGAGGTCTCGCGGATTTCGGCGCGCACGATCTGTGATGCGCTCGATCCGGCGCGTTACGAGGTGATCCCTTTGGCGGTCGGACGCGACGGCAAGTTTCTTTCGGCGCGCGAATCGCGCACGTTGCTGTCGGCCGGTCCGGTTCCGGAGCGTTACCGGATCGCGGAGGCGTCCTCCGAGTCCCTGGTTCCGGCGGAGATCGCACCCGGGCGCGCGGACGTCGTCTTTCCGATCATCCACGGGACCAGCGGAGAGGACGGCGCGCTGCAGGGATTCCTGGAGACGCTCGGCCTCCCCTATGTCGGCGCGGGCGTGACCGCGTCGGCGCTGGGAATGGACAAGGCCCTCTTCAAGGCGCTCCTGCGCGACGCGCGAATTCCGACGCCGCGAGCGGTCGCCATCCGCAGCGTGGCCGAAGGCGAGTCGGCCGCCGCCTGGCCTTTGCCCGTCTTCGTCAAGCCGGCCTGCGGCGGCTCCTCGGTCGGCGTGACGAAGGTCAAGCGGCGCGAGGAACTCGCCCCCGCGGTGGAGCTGGCCTTGCGCTTCGACGAGCGGGTCCTGGTGGAGGAGGGAATCGACGCCCGGGAGATCGAGTGCGCCGTGCTGGGCAACGACGACCCCAAGGCCTCGATCCCCGGAGAAATCGTCCCGGGCCACGAGTTCTACGACTACGACGACAAGTATCGGGACGACAAGGCCAAGCTTCTGATTCCGGCGCCGGTCTCGCCCGCCGTCGCGGAGGAGACCCGGCGACTGGCGGTCGAGGTCTTCCGCCTTTGCGGGGTCTCCGGGATGGCGCGCGTGGATTTTTTTCTGGAGCGCGGCACCGATCGCGTGCTGGTCAACGAGATCAATACGCTGCCGGGATTCACCGCGATCTCCATGTACCCCAAGCTGTGGGAGGCGAGCGGTTTGCCCTTGCCGGAGCTCCTGGACGAGCTCATCCGGCTCGCCGTCGAGCGCAAATCCCGGCGCGACCGGATCTCCCACGAGCCGCCCGCGCAGCTGAATTAGCGCCGTCCGGGACGCGGGAGGCTCAGCTCTCTTCCGGAGCCTGAAGGGCGCTACCGGATCGGTTCGTCGCTGGAGAAGCGGGAGTCGTCTTCCGGTTCCGCCTCTTTGTCGTCGAACGATTCCGAGTCCCCGGCGGCGGCGTCCAAGTCCTCGTCGGTCTCGAAGACGGTCAGGTACTCCTTCGCAACGACCTTGGCCCGGGGCTCGGAGCTGATGAGGTCGCTGTAGACCTCGGTGCCGTCCGTGATCGCCGCGGCGTCAATCTCCCGAAGGTCCGCCAGCCCGAGGAACTGAAAGCGCACCGACTGGCCGTCGTCGTCGGTGTAGTCGTCGGCCGAGGCCTCGCCCATCGCGAGGGCGCGTAGGTACGCGGTCTCCGCGTCGGAGGCCTCGATGAGCTTGAACAGTTTGTCCCCGAGCCGTTCGTCGTCCAGCTCGCCGTCGACGAAGCTGCCCCGGACGAGGACCGCCATGTACCAGGTCATGCGCGGATGCTACTCGGAATCGACATTGGCCTGGCTCATCACGAACGCCGGCGCCTTCGGCTCGCCGGGCAGAACCAGGCTCGGTCCGCCGCGCGTAATCGCCCAGCGGTGCAACCAGGTGATGCCGCCGGGTCCCGTGTAGGTGTCGGCCGAGCGATACGCGTCGTCCGCGAGCGGATCGGCCAGCGGGACGAACCGGTAGCTTCGCCGGCGCATCATGGCCGCGAGCCGCCCAAAGGTGTCGGCGTTCAACGCGTTGGCATGGACGAGCAGGACCTGCGGGATCTCGCGACCGAACAAGGCGCGCGACTGGCGCTCGAAGTAATCGAACTTGGCCTCCATGTAGGGCACGAACGCGTCGGCCACACGGGCCTGCATCTCGGACTCGCCGCGACCCGCGGCGGCGGCGTACGCGCGGGCGAAGATCCAGTCGGCATTGTCGTGCGTGACCGGCGCAATCGTGTAGCCGCGGCCGGCCAGAAACGTCTCCAGCGACGCCTTCGCGTCGAGGTCGCGGCCGGTGTGGAGGAACGGATGGCGGAAATAGCGCAGCCGGAGGCCCCTGTCTTTCAGAAGCGACCGCGTGACCTCCTCGCCCCGGACGACGTCCGCTTCGAACTGCGCCAAAGGCGTATGGTGAAAGTCGGGGTGCGACCACGTGTGGTTGCCCAGCTCGAGCCCGGCGTCTAACCAGAGGCGCAGCAGCGCGACGCGGTCGGGATCTATGGCGCCGGAGACGACGAGCTTGCTCTCGTTGACGAAGCCGATCGCCGGCACTCCCGCCGCGCGGACCGCCGCGAGCAGCTTTCGGGTCATCGATGCGAATGCCGACGGTCCCTCTCCGATGACCGAAACGCCGGGCAGATCGTCGAACGTCACCGCCACGCGGCGATCCGTGCGAGGGCCCCCGACCAGAAACAGAACGGCCGCGAGCCCGGCAAGAATCAATTCGGCTGCGCCATCCGCACGGGCGAGGCGGGCAGGCGGTCCAGGACCGGCAGCCCGGCGCCGTCGTAGCGGCCGAAGGCCAGGACCCCGGTCGGGCACATCTGCACGCACGCGGAGCAGCGGACGCACTCCGGATCTTCCATGGGCAATCCCTTGTTCGCGAAGTTCATGATGTCGATGCCCTGGTGGCAGACCGACGTGCACACGTTGCAGGAGATGCACTTGGACTTCTCGGGGAAGATGCGGAACTGCGAGAAGCGCGCGTAGATGTGCATCAAGGCCGCCAGCGGACAGGCGAAGCGGCACCACACGCGGCCGGAGAACCAGAAGTAGGCGCCCACGCCCACGATCCCGGCGAGAAAGATGTCGACCGCGTGATAGTAGTTCAGCTCGATCCCCAGCGGATGCCAGCCGGAGAGCAGCCCGTCGTAGAACTTCTGCGCCGCGGATCCGATGCGCGTTGCCGGCCAGGTCCAGGAAACCGCACGCCCGATGAAGAGCAGCACGGCCAGCCCCAGGATCACCTGGCCGACCATGTTCATGCGGTTCCAGAACGGCCCGTGCGGCATCTTCTGCCGGTGCGCGTCGCCGAGGGTCTCCGCCAGCGCGCCGCAGGAGCAGATCCAGCCGCAGTAGGCGCCTTTGCCCCAGCGCCGGATGATCAGCGGGATCAGGACGAACGTCTGGACGAAGCAGATGACCAGCCACCAGGTCATCGGCTTCCAAGAGAAGACGTTCCAGATGAACAACGGCCAGGCCAGGATGAAGCCGAAGGCCCGCCAGTACTCCCGGCCGTGGCCGTAGTCGGCCGCCGGGAACAGGTGGTCGGCAAAGGTCTTCCCGAATCCCGCGTCGAACACGCCGTTGTGGCCCAGGTATGGGAGCAGAACGAACGGCAGCAGGAAGAGCGGGATCCATTGGATCAGGGTCAGCGTGATCGTCTGGCGGCGCACGTAAGGGGTCCTGCGCCGCCGGATGCGCCGGATGCCGAAGAGGAGCACTGCCGTGCAATAGGCCAGCGAATAGTAGAAGCCGGGATCCTTGAGCGAGATCGTCAGCGTCCCGAGCAACGTCGCCGGGTTCTGCGCCGCGGCGGCGACCGCGCCGCCCAGCCGCTGGATCGCGGGAGGGACGTTGTACGGGAACAGACCGTGCTTCTGGAAGTATTGATTGACCGCACCCCCGGCCTTCCAGTTGTAGAGGAAGATACAAAAGAGAAGGAAAGCGACGAAGCTCGCCCAGGTCGTTGCCTTCCACTCCCCCCGGATCGGGATTCCGGACCGGCGGAAGAACTCCAGCGGCGCCTCGCGGCCCAGCATGGTGAAGACCACGTCGTTGGGAACGATGCTCTCTTTCCCGTCCTCGCCTTTCAGGACGACTTGCCTGGGCTCCACGCGGACGACCTGGGTCCCCAGGGCCAGGCGCAGCGAGCCCGGATGCTCGGGGTCGATCTTCATGAAGGCGCCCGTGGCGGTCGTGACGCGCTCGGAGGAAGGATGCTCGACGGCGACCGGAGCCGCCGGGTTCTTCTCCAGCATGCCGATCTTCTCGACGTTCTCGGCCTTGGGCCGCGAGAATTCCTTCTTGCGGTACGACAGCGTGACGTGGCCGCCGCTGGAGCCCAGAGCGATCGCGGTCTCCAGCGCCGAGTCTCCGCCGCCGACCACGAGGACCTGCCGGCCGGCGAACTCCGTGGGGTCGTAGAGGCGGTTGTAGACCTTGTCCAGCTCCTCGCCCGGGACGCCGAGCTTGCGGTGATTGCCGCTGCGGCCGATCGCGACGATCGCGCGCCATGCCCGGGTCACGGTCTTGCCGTCGCCGTGATGCAGAAGGAGGCGATTGCCCTGGCGCTCGATCCGTTCGATGCGCGCGGCGGTGACTTCCACGCCGGCGGCGCGGCGTTCCTTCTCCATGTCCTCGAGCAGGACTTCCTTGGGATGCACCTCGGAGCGGAACTGCAGCTGCCCCGCCGGAGTCATGCCGACGGGGTAGGTATAGATGGGTTTGCCCTTCGGGAAGTTGGCGACTGTCGCGAAGACTTCGGCGGCTTCGAAGATCCGAAACTCGAGGCCCGCCTTCTTGGCCTCGATCGCCGCGGCGACTCCGGAGACGCCGGCGCCCACGATCGCCAGATCCAGGACGTCCGCCTCCGACTTGCGGAGGGGGGGAAACCCCGGCTCTCGCAGGATGGCCTGGACCGCTCGGGCTCCCGTGTCCGAGGAGAACTTCAGAAGCGGGATTCCCGTCAGGTCCCCCGTGATGCGCACGCCCGGCAGCGCGGTCAACCCGTCTTCCCGAACCTCCGGGAGACTCTCTACCGTCCCCGCCGGCCAGCGCGTGTGGAGCCAGCGGGTGTATCGCGCGATCGGGTTCATTCGCCGCCGTATTCTACCGAGCTAAGCTCTCGATTCAATGCCCGAGCTTCCCGATATCCTGGCATACCTGACGGCGCTCACGCCGAGGGTCCAGGGACAGTGTCTCGAAGGCGTCCGCCTGGGGAGCCCGTTTCTGTTGCGGTCCGTGACTCCGCCTCTGGAGGAGGCGGCCGGCCGCCGCGTCGCGGCGCTCTCGCGCACGGGTAAGCGGATCGTCTTCGCGTTGGAGGGAGAGTACTTTCTGGTGCTCCACCTGATGGTCGCCGGCCGCCTGCATTGGAGAAAGCCGGGGGCCCGCGTGGGAGGCCGCGGCGCGCTGTGCGCGCTGGACTTCGAGAGCGGATCCCTCGTGCTTTCGGAAGCGAGCACCCGAAAACGGGCGTCGCTCTATCTCGTCTCCGGCCGCGAGGCGCTCGCCGAGTTCGATCGCGGCGGGCTGGAAGTCCTGGATGCCGATCTGCCGCGCTTTCGCGAGGCCCTGATGCGCGAGAACCACACGCTCAAACGCGCCTTGACGGATCCGAGGCTCTTCTCGGGGATCGGCAACGCGTATTCCGACGAGATCCTCCATCGGGCCAGTCTCTCGCCGGCCAAGCGGACGCTGCAGATGTCGGGGGAGGAGGTCGCGCGTCTCCATGACGCCGCCCGCGCGGTTCTGGGCGAGTGGTCGCGGCGCCTGGGCGAGGCGGCGGCGGGCGAATTTCCGGAGAAGGTCACCGCGTTTCGCGAAGGCATGTCCGTGCACGGCCGCTGCGGCAAGCCGTGCCCCGACTGCGGCGCTCCCGTGCAGCGGATCGTCTACGCGGAGAACGAGTCCAACTATTGTCCGCACTGCCAGACCGGAGGCAAGCTGCTGGCCGATCGCGCGCTCTCCCAACTCCTGCGCGGGGACTGGCCCAGGACGCTCGAAGAGCTCGAGGATCGCAAGCGAGAGGCCCTGCCTGAAAAGCGATGACGGTGAAGGCGGGAATTCTCGCCTCGGCGCTCACCGTCCTGTGCGCTACGCCCTTACGGGCGCAGTCCGAGCCTCCCATTCCCCTCCATCGGCCCCCCGAGTGGGGCCTCAACGCGGGCTACGGCATTCCCGTGCGGCTGAACTCCTCCACCTCCAACGACAAGCTCGTCCTGTTCGAGCCCGGCGTCGCGTTCCGGGTCAGCGGGCGATGCGAATATCTGGTGGAGGGGCACTTCGCCCGCTACCTCGGTCCCGGCGGATCCATGGTGGGCGCCTTGCCGCTTTCGGGCCGCCTCTACCTCGGAAACGGACGCGTGCTCCCGTACGTCTCGTTGGGAGCCGGCGTCGGATGGACGGACCTGACGGCGCTCGATGAGATCGACCGGCGCTTCAACTTTCTGCTGCAGGGGAGCGTGGGAGTGCGCGGCGCGACGTCCGACCGCCGTGCCTGGACCCTGGAGGCGCGTCTGTCGCACGTCTCCAACGCCGGAACGGTCAAGCCCAACTACGGGCTCAACATGCTGGTCGTGCTGGGAGGGTGGCGCTTTCGCTAGCGGCTCCCGCGGCGGAAGCGCTAGGGCAGCCCTCCGCCCAGGATCGTCGCGAGCTTGTCCGGGTCGATGTTGCCGCCGGAGACGACACAGACGACCTTGCCCTGAATGTCCGCGGCAAGCTTCCCCGCGGCGGCGACGGAGACGGCGCCGGCCCCTTCCGCGACCACGCGGGCGCGGCTGACCAGCAGACGGATGGCGGCGGCGACCTCCGCCAGCGACGCCACGAGGGATCCCGCGAGCACGGAGCTGGCGAGCGGCCACATCTCCTCCAGCATGCTGCGGCTGCCGATCCCATCCACGAAGCTCGGCCGGTACTCGATCGCGACGGGGCTCTTGGCCGCCAGGGACGCGGCAAACGGCGCCGCCGTCTCCACCTCGCAGGCGAAGACCCTCGCCGACGGCCGAAGGCTTGCGACCGCGCACGCGATGCCGGAGGACAACCCGCCGCCCCCGTACGGGACCAGGACGGCATCGACCTCCGGCAGGTCTTCCAGAATCTCCAGGCCGATCGTCCCGTTGCCCGCGATGACGGCGGGATCCGACACCGGATGGATGAAGAGCCCTTCGATCCCGGGATAGTGGTGCTCGACCAATACCTGCCACCATCGGTCGAAGGGGAGCTTGACGATCCGCGCTCCCAGGCGCTCGATGGCCGCGAGCTTGGATTGCGGCGCGTGCTCCGGCACGATCACCGTGCAGGGCACGCTCAGCCGGCGCGCGTTCCACGCCACGCCCTGGCCCATGTTCCCGGCGCTGGCCGTGTACACCCCGCCCGAGAGCCGCGCGGCGCCGGCCTGCGCCATCGCGTTGCCGGCGCCCCGGAGCTTGAAGGACCCGATGGGCTGGAGGCACTCCAGCTTGACGAACACCTCCGCCGGCGAATCGGTCTCCAGACGCAGCAGCGGCGTGCGGATCGCGGAGCCGGCGATCCGGCCCCGCGCGGCGCGGATCTGCTCCAGCGGAATCGGATCAATCGGTCGCGTCGCGCTCTCCTCCGAACGCGATCCGCGTCCCGATTCCCGTCTCGTGCGCCCGAGCGTGGATGTGGGCGGCGGCGGCGAGATCCTCCACGGCCAGCCCGACGGACTTGAACAGCGTGATCTGATCCTCGGCCGTGCGGCCCAAGACCGCGCCGATCTCCAGCTCGCCGAGCTCGCCCAGGATGTGCGCGTTGGTCACGGCGCCCTCGTCGCGGGCGATCAGGAAGTCGCCGGCTTCCGCCAGGGCGGATTCGCGCCGGTCCACGAAGAGACGCGACCGCGCGACCGCGGCGGCATCGAGCTCCCGCGCCGTGGCGACACTGGACCCGACGGCGTTGACGTGCGCGCCGGGGGAGAGCCATTCGCCGCGGAGCACGGGAACGCGCGACGAAGTGACGGTGCACACGATGTCGGCACCCGCGACGGCCTCCTGGACCGAGCCGCAGGCCGTGATCGGAATCCCCTGCCGCGCGGATTCCCTCAGGGCAAAGGCGCGCGCGCGCTCGGGAGTCTTGCTCGCGACGCGCACGCTGCGGAGAGGGCGTGCGACGCGCATCGCCTCCAGGTGCGTGGCGGCCTGGACTCCTGATCCCACCAGCGCCAGGTCGCCCGCATCCGCCCGCGCCAGGCGCCGCGCGGCGACGCCGGCGACCGCGGCGGTGCGGATCGCGGTCACCGAGGTCGCGTCGATGATGGCCAGCAGCCGGCCGCGCTGGGCCTCGAAGAGCAGGACGGCTCCCTGGTGCGAGTCGAGATCGCTGCCTTCGTTGCCCGGAAAGAACGTCACGACCTTGACCCCGATCGCCGCGGCGGCGGTCAGCTGCGAGGGCATGAGCCCCAGCGCTCCCGTGCGATCCGGGATCCAGACGATCTGCCGCAGTGGCATGGCCGCCCGCCCCCGGGCCAGCGCCGCGAGCGCGACGGCCATGGCGTCGATGCACTCGCCCATCGGGAGCAGCCGCGGCACCTCCCGCTGGTTGACGATCAGCACATCGCGCATTCGGCGTCCTATTGCCAGCGGAAGATCTTCAACGCAATCGCGAAGCTGACGATGCCCCAGACCGCGAGAACGACCAGCTCGCCCGTGACGGCGGAAAGGCCCTTGCCTTCCAGCATCACCGCGCGCAGCCCGTTGTTCAGGGCCGTCAGGGGCAGCGCCTTGATGAAGGGCTGGGCCGCTTTCGGAAACCGTTCCGACGAGAAGAACACGCCCGAGAGCAGCCACATGGGAACCATGACCAGATTCATCAGGCCGCTCGCGGCTTCCAGGGTTTTCGCCCGGGAGACCACCAGCAGGCCGATGCCCGCAAAGCCCAAGGCGCCGAGCACGGTGGTCAGGCCCAGCAGCCAGAGCGAGCCGCGGATCGGGACGCGGAAAACGGCCACGCCGAACGACAGGATCAGGATGACTTCCAGGATGAGAAACACGAAACGCGAGGAGATTTGCGCCAGCAGGAAGTCGGACTTGCGCATGGGGGTCGCGACCATCAGCTTGAGCGTCTTCTTCAGGCGCGCGTTGACGATCGAGAAGCCGATGCCCCAGATCCCCGTGCCCATCAGGTTGAGGCCCAGGATTCCGGGCAGCAGGAAGTCGATGTAGCGGGACCCCTTCTCGTGGACTTCGGACTCGCGAAAGACCACGGCGTCCTTGCGGCCGGCGGCGCGCTGGATCGCGTCGTCGACCTCCAGTCGCGCGATCCGGGCGTCGGGCCGGGTCGGGTCGAAGTGATAGACCAGCGGATCCCGGTTCTCGACCAGCAGCGCGATCCTGCCGATGCGTAGCGCTTCGAGCCCGGCCGGGAGCGTCGGAAAAGCCTGCACCGTCAGCGCGGGAGCCGCCAGGGGCCTGCCGGAGAGCTGCGCGAGCGCGGGCTGCCCCGCCACACCGACGGCGATCTTGTCCGCGGGACGATCGCGGAAGGCGAAGCCCAGGATCACGGCCATGATGATCGGGAACGCGAACACCCAAAAAAGCGCCT